>DATCAX010000245.1:0-4193 GCA_036512375.1 Candidatus Angelobacter sp.
AGAAGTTCGGTGTTCATTCCAATCGCTTCCAGGCGTGACCAAAAACTCTTGCCCGGCATCGCCCGATACGGACAGCTGCTCAATCCAATGCGTTCGTCCTGAAACTCCTGTGCCAGGTGAGAGAGCAGGCTGGGCGTTACGCGCACATCACTGTCAGTCATCACCAGCACGTCATAGCTCGCTTCCCGCACCAGGCGGTTCAGGCTGAATGCCTTGGCGTTGGGAATGGGAGACTCCCCGGTTATGATCAGCTGCGCATTGATCCTGCCGCGAAACTCGTTAATAATTTTTTCAGCCACTGCAACCGCGGGGTCGTCCTGGCGATGAACGGCGAATAGCACTTCATATTCGGGATAATCCTGCACGCAGAAGCTGCGCAGATTTTCCTCCAGTCCATCATCATGGCCGCACAAAGGCTTGATGATGCTGATGGGAGGCTGAGTCCCGGAAGCGGGCAGGGTAGAAGACAAAAAACGCCGAGTGGCTACAACAACAAGAACGCAATAAACGAGCGAACCGGTAAGCAGAACCGCCAATGCCGTTGTAAGGATTACCATAACGCGGATTTGTTCTCCATGTTGGAGCCATCCGCAGTCCCGCCGGAAAGGCCATTGGTGAAAAGAAACTTGCCGCCGCTTTCAGCAATCTGGTGGAGACGGGCAGATCCGACCAAGGCGCTCAGACGAGCGAGTCCGCTACGGTCGGCCACTAGATAATAGCGAATTGTACCTGACCAGAGCCTCATAAATTCAGCGTCATTCACAAAAACAGGGGGGGCGCCCGGCGCGTAAGAGCCATACTCAAGGTTGTTGACGCGTCCATTCAACAGCAAGGCGTTCCTATTGGAATAAAACAATACCGAGGAGAAAGGATAATAAGCGCCATCCACGATCAATTGGCCTTCTGGCGCGTGTAGCAGGGACTCCGCTAATGGCCGGGAGGACAGATACGGATCGAAGACAACCAGCGCCATCCGGCTGGCGTGCAGGAACAACACCATCATAGCAGCCAGCGCGAAAAATGCCCGGCGGCCACGCAGCCAACCGCCTGCCGCGCCAACCAGGAACGCGACGCCGGCCAGTACGAGTGGTGCTCGCAGAAAAGCGAACGATTGCAACGTCAGATCACCCAGATGCCCGAGCGAAAGCGTGTAAGCCTCAGGATGTTGTTGCAGAGCGCTGGAGATATCGCCTGTTGCGGGAGCCAGTCGGACCGCAAATAAGATTGCGCCAATCAGTGCGACGGCCATGGTCGAAATCAACGCTATCGTTCTACTGCCGGCAGTAATTAGTTTTCCTTCATCGTCCATCGCACATCCCAGCAAGAGAGCCAGCGCTGGATAGATCGGCATGGAATAGTATTCCTGCGTGGTGGAGAAGGTGAAGAAGAGCAGAAGAAATCCGGTCCAGCAGAGCGCGAGCAGGCGCGTGCGACCAGCGCGGTCCACCGGCCTGTAGTTGAGCCTTGCTGCTGCCGGCAGATAAGCGCTCCAGGGAAAGAGCCAGAGCAGGTTCAACAGCCAGAATGCCAGACGCGGCACAGTGTTGTAGTCGCGCGGATAGCGAAGGTTTAAAAACCTCAATAAATGCTCGTTGAAGAAATAAAACCAGAAGAACCCGTGATACTCATCGGGGCCGCTGTGCATGCTGAAATTCAGATAAGGAGGCATGCGCAACGTCGCCAGGACATGCCACGGCGCGGCGATGAGCAGAAAAATCAAGAGCACGCCGAGGGGCCGCAAGCGCCGCCAGGTGACACGCGAAAAGAGCTGGCGCGTAATGGCAAGATAGACCAGTACGCTTCCCACGGGGACCGCCAGCGCGAGCAAACCCTTCAGGAGCACGCCCACTCCCAGAGCAACGCCAAGAAGGGCTGACCATCGCCGCGAGTGGAGTTCTTCTCCGTCTTCATTCATAGCGCGCTGAAACGCCATGAAACAGACAGTGACGGTGAGGGTAAGCATCACATCGGGAATAAGAATGCGGGTAAAGAGAAAGAGTCCGACCGATGTTGCCAGCGCCAGTCCTGCGTAAAATCCAGCACGGCGACCAAAGGCCCACGTGCCGTAACGTGCGGTGGCAAAACAGAGCAGCACCGCGGATAAAGCGGTGGGAATGCGGGCCACCCAGTCATGCACTCCCATCAGCAGATAACAGATGGCGATGAGCCAATAGGGTAACGGCGCCTTTTCCATGTAAGGAACGCCATTCAGATGAGCGATGACCCAGTCGCCGGACTGAACCATGTTGCGCGCAATCTGCCCATGAACGGCATCGACATCGTCCATCAGTCCGGGAGGAGAAACGATGCAGCCAAAGAATACGATTGCGGCCACAATCACCAGCACGATTTCATAATGCAGCCGCGAACGCAGATACTCGCGCACTGGGACGTCGACTGCCTCCCGGTTCTGCTGGTACGCGAGTTCTTTCACCGGAGAAATATTTCCATCTCCCTTATCTTACCTTTGTCACCTTGCCAACCCGTTAGCGACATTCGTCCCGTACAGCAACTAATCATTCGCGCTCGATTGCTTGCCGATATAACGGTGTGACTACTGGCTTAGAATTTTTAAACGATTGCAGGTGATTATGAACATGGAAATTGTAAAAAACTGTAAGCAGGATAGTGAGGAGATATGGCCTTTAGTACCTCCGCGTGTGTCGATTGCTGACCTTGTACGTAGCTCGCGAGTTAACGTCCTTTGGCTAAGAAATGTAAAGGTTGCGCGAAGACACTCTTTCGGTCGTAAGATCATCTGAGTGGACGGGCTGAATTACGTAATCGACGCAACATTTGCGGAATAGCAGTGTTCCTATTTTTGAAGATGAGACGCTTGGCCGGCGTGAGGACATGACTGGAGTATCGACATGACCTTTGTGAAACACAGAATTGCGGCCGCAGTAGCGGTAATCGGAATCGCTTCACTTGTTACATTTCTTCAGGTTGAGGCCAATCATGAAACCGATGACCAGATCGGCGATGAAGCTGTCTGGAGTCCCGGAGACAACGATCTCAGCGCTATCGACCAGGCTTGCAAGAACAATGCGGCGGCAGGATTCAGCGATTGCTTTATTGAGCAAATGGGTGAATACGCTTCCTCTGACGCTGTGGCTTTCACACAACTTCTGGCATCGCAAAAATCGCCGCGGCTGGGGTATCTTGCGGGCATGCGGGAATCAGGACTGGTGGACCTTGGATATGTCGTGTATCCCGAAAATCCCGAACGGCGCCAGGGATGGGTGCTGATGAATGGAATTCCCGCGCTGGTAAGTCTGGATGACGTTGCCATCCTGCCAAGATCGGAGATGGAGAAAGACGCTCAGTTCGCTGCGCTGCGCAGAAGCCATCCACAAATGCAATTGGTCGTGAATGACGACCAACGCAGATCGGAATCGTCACCACAAATTGAATCGCTGGCCGAAGGCGGAGAGAGGTTCGTGATTCCCTACGCTCTCCAGGAACCGTGTGCTGGCTGCGCGCCCCTTGCGCACGCGAGCTTTGGATTTGACTTCAGCGGCGCAGGCAAATTACTGGGAGTAAAATTTTTAAGGATTGAAAGTGGAGAGTACCCTAAGTAACGCGAAAACCCGCAATCTTGGCGAAGGATGTGAGTTATCTCACATCCTTATTTTTTTGTGGCTGGTAGGCTTGCTCTTCCGCAGGAAGTAATTTTTGGATACCACGAAGAGTAATCTAGTACACGCAATGCTATCTCCGCCGGGGACAGCGCCGGAGCAATGGGGCCATGAATCCAAAGCATCTTCGTGGCCGCCCAGCCCACTGGCGCCCATCTTTCATCCGCGAACCGTGGCCGTTATCGGCGCCACAGAAAAACCTGCCAGCGTGGGCCGGACGATTTTGCGCAACCTGATGGAGCAGCCTTCCGGCGCAACAATTTTTCCCATTAATCCGCATCGATCGAATGTGCTGGGCATTCGCTGCTATCCCAACATCGCGTCGATCGGGGAACAGGTAGATCTGGCAGTTGTCGTAACGCCGGCAGCAACCGTTCCCGCGGTTTTGCAGGAATGCGTGGGTGCAGGGGTGCGCGGGGCAATCGTGATCTCGGCGGGCTTTGCGGAACTGGGCGCTGATGGAAAAGCGCTGGAGGACAAGGTCCGCACCGTGCTGGCGTCAGGACATCTGCGTCTGGTCGGGCCAAATTGCGTCGGCGTGATGAACCCGCGCAC
>DATCAX010000246.1:0-3690 GCA_036512375.1 Candidatus Angelobacter sp.
AGAACGGTGAACACCAGAACGATCGCCAGCAGCAGAACCATGGCCATGTCATGAAAATCCTTCTGCTGCTGTGCATACTTGCCGCCGTAAATCACCCGAATGCTAGAAGGCAGGTGCAAGCCCGCAACCACCTTCTGCACCTTGGCCACTCCGGTGCCCAGGCTCATGTTCTCCAGACGTGCCGTAACCTCCACCATGCGCTGCAGGTTTTCCCGGTTAATTTCCGTTTGTCCCGGAAGCTCGCTCAGCTGTGCCAGCGAACCCAGCGTGGCTGTTCTGCCGGCGGAACTTACCAGCAGCGTGTTGCTCATCGCCTCCAGTGAGTTACGATTCTGTTCCGGGAAGCGCACGCGAACGTTATACGCGCGGTTGTTCGCGATCACGGGATTTGCGCCCGTGACCCCTTGCAGTACCGCCGTGGCGTCCGTGGAGACTTCTTCCGCTGTGAATCCGGCTTTGGCTGCCACCGTGGTGTTCACACGAAACTCCGCCGCAGGCCCGCTCATGGTGTTCTCAATACCATTCTTCAAGTCGACCACGCCGGCGATTTTGCCAATGGCGTCAGCCACGCGCGGCGCCTGCTCTTCCAGTAGTTTCGGATCCTCAGAGAAGAGCTTGATCACCACCGGCTCGGGCTCTCCCGTGAGGTCGCCGATCATGTCTTGCAGGAGCAAGGGGAAGTCCGCGTCAACGGCTGGTTCCTCACGCTTGACTTGAGCGCGCAGGTCAGCGATGACCTCATCGGTTGCCCGCTTCCTGTTAGCTTTCAACTTTACTGAGATGTCGCCACGGTTCGCTTCCGTCACAGCCGCCAGACCAAGCTGCAAACCAGTGCGGCGGGAAGTGCTTTCCACCTCCGGCGTCTCTTGCAGCATTTTTTCCAGGTGGGACACGATGCGGTCGGTCTCCTGCAATGAACTGCCGGGCGGCGTCAGGTAGTCAAGGATGAATCCGCCTTCGTCCATTTCCGGAAGAAGGTCAGAGCCCAGGAAATAGAAACATCCAACTGAGACCGCAATGAGCACAGCGGCTCCCACAAGCAATGTTTTTGGGTGTTCCAGCGCCCGGCGGAGCCAGCGCTCATAAAACTCGATGACGCGACCGAAGAATCCTTTCATGGATGATTCTTCGGCGGCCATGAGCTTGCGGATTTCCGAGTCCACATCGCCATTCTCAGCATCGCCATTCTCAGTCGGCCGGGCCTGAACAGTGACCTTGCGGCGGAGCAGGAAAAGACTCAGTGTCGGCGTCCAGGTGAGCGCAAGAATGAGCGAAGTCAGAAGAGCGGCGCACATGGTGACTGCCAGGGCGCGGAAAAAACTTCCATTCACACCTGTCATGGAAATCAGCGGCAGGAACACAACAATGGGAGTGAGCGTGGATCCAACCAGCGGGACCGTGATCTCTGACAATGCGCTCTGGATGGCTTCAATCTTTCCCTGGCCCGCGTCCCGATGCAGAACAATATTTTCCACCACAACAATCGCGTCGTCAATCACCAGTCCAACCGCGGCGGCAAGGCCGCCCAGCGTCATCAGGTTAAAGCTCTGGCCCAGCAGCTTAAGCACCATGAAGGTGATAAAGATCGTGACCGGAATAACCAGTCCGGCCACAATCGAACTCCCCCAGTCGCGGAGAAAGACGACCAGCACAATCGCGGAAAGAACCAGTCCTAGAAGAATGGCGTCGCGCACGCTACTGATGGAATCGTTCACAATACCGGACTGATCGTAGAAGGGCGTGAGATGAATTCCGGGAGGCAGCGTACTGCGGATCCGTGCAACTTCGGCATGCACTTCATTAGCTACGGCGACCGTGTTGCTATCTGGCTGGCGGTTGATGTTCAACAGCACTGCGGGTTTTCCGTCAGCGCGCACAATAGTGTAAAGAGGCTTGACTGACTGCTGTACCGTGGCAACGTCACCAATACGCACCGGCAAACCGGCGGGCGTGTTCTTGATCACGGTATTTGCAAGATCGTCGGCGTTGCGTGCCTGCCCGCTTACCAGGCCCAGAACCAGTTGATGGTTGTGTTCGAGCAATCCCGGAGAATCAACCAGGTTAGTGGCTTTGACCGCATTCAAGATGTCCGTGACAGTCACCGACGTTGCCAGCAGCCTTGCCGGACTGGGCGTGATCTGGAACTCAGGCTCCTGCCCGCCTTGCACGATCACCGTAGCCACTCCCGTCATGCGATTCAGGCGCGGTGCGATGTCATACGTCGCCATTTCCCATAAACGGTTTTGCGGAACCGAGTCTGACGTCAGACTGTAGCCAAGTATAGGAAACGAAGCGAAGGTGAGACGGTGACTCTCGATCTTGGCAGTGGGCGGCAGCTCGGTGGACACTTTGGAGAGGGCGGAATCCACAAGCTGGAGCGTCTGGAACATGTCAACTTGCCAGTTGAAAAACAAATCAACTTCCGCTGAGCCACGGCTGGTGATGGACCGTACCGTTTCCAGGCCTTGGACGCTGTTAACGGCCTGCTCCACCGGGCGCGTGATGGTGACCATCATCTGGTCAATCGGCATCACGCCGTTATCAATGCCGATCACGATGCGGGGAAAATCCGTGGAAGGAAACACCGCGATAGGAATATTGAAAGCCTGGTAGGCGCCTACCAGCGCGACCGCAATAATGAGGAAGATCACAGTCCTGGAGTTTCGCGCAAGCCAGTGAGGGCGGGGAGCTACAGCCTTCTCGCCAGCGTGGTTGGTGACCTTGGGTTCATCCGCCATCCGGCTTAATCCTTTGCGCCGCTGTCATTCTTGCCGTTGGATTTCGATTGCGTGGCCTTTTTGCTGCCGGTATCAGGCTTGGCTTTAGCGCCATTGCCCGCTGATGGCTTATCTTTCCCGGCTTTGTCTGCAGCCGCTTTGTCTGTACCGGTTTTGGCATCGTCGGCAGTCTTGCCTGACTTTGCGTCATCATCTTTTGCGCCTTCGCCGGCGGATTCAGTATCCGGTTTTTCGATCTTGACCTTGGTCTTGTCAGGCAGGCCATAAGCGCCTTCAGTCACCACCACTTCGCCCGGCTTCAGACCGGAGACAATTTGGACCTGCTGGCCGGTCTGGATGCCTGTTTTCACGTCACGGCTGCTGGCCTGGCTTTGGCCGTCGACCACCATTACCTGGGCTGTATCGCCTTTGGCGTTGAGCAGCGCGCCAGGGGGCACAACCAATGCGTCCTTGATGGTTTGTGCGGTAATGGCGATCTGCGCTGTGGTGCCGGGACGCAACTGCTGGTCAGCATTTGGCGCCTGCACCCAGACTTCAACCGTGGTGCTGTTGGGATCAAGAGCAGGGCTGATTAGCGATACTTTACCGCTAATGGGCGTTTCCAGTCCGGCCAGCGAAATTGTGGCGGCATCACCTTTGTGAAGCTGAAGGGCATCGGTCTGCGGAATGTGCGCCTTGGCGATGACCTGCGAGATGTCCATCACCGTGAGCAGAGGCGCCGCCGTGGAAGCCATTTCACCGGGGTAGAGCGGGCGGTCCGTGATGAAGCCCGCGATAGGACTGCGAACTTCAGAATAGCTGAGCTGCGCTTCAGAGTTGAGCAGTTTCCCTTTCGCCGACGTGAGCTGCCCGTTGGCCGTTTTGAGCGCGCCCTGCTTGCCGACCGCGTTCAATCCGTCCAGATGTCTCTTCGCGATGTTATATGCGCTGCGGGCCTGAGCGAGTGTCACTG
>DATCAX010000247.1:0-9455 GCA_036512375.1 Candidatus Angelobacter sp.
TGCTGGTAAGAATGCGCCGCGCCAGTTCCCCCAGACATTGCGGCCCCACATGATACAGAGCCTCCAGGACGGCGAATTGGCTGAGCGTGAGCCCTTCCTCTTCCAGTCCGATACGCGCATACGCGAACGCAGCACTTGCGGCACGTTCCAGCTTCACATAGCTGCTGAGTGCGCGTTCCTGCGCGGGAGTTCCTTTGAATTTCTTAGGCATGGCTCTTGAGATCAAGGGTCTTGTTTGGATCGACGGGAGAATTTACCGCAAAGGGCGCTACGAACGCAAAGGCGAACGGACCGGAAATTTTCATCCGGAATCCTCCTGCGCCTTTTTCTTTGCGCTCGTTGCGTCCTTTGCGGTCGACCGCTTTTTACTGAATGTCAAACTGTTCCGGGTGCAGCAACGCATCCGATTTCACCAGTACCGTCCGCTTGACCAGTTCTTCCATCTCCTGCAGCCAGCGGCCATTGTTGCCTTTAAGCGCCTTGGCAACTTCCGGATGCACGCGGACCATTACGTCGCGCTCAAAGTGCCGCGCCATCTTCCGCATTTCCACGTAAATCTCATTGCATACCGTGGTTACGGACTTGATCATGCCGGTGGCCTGGCAGACGGTGCAGGGCTGTCCCAGCGTCCGTTCCAGGGATTGCTTTACCCGTTTGCGGGTAATGGCCACAAGCCCAAAATCATTGAACTGCAGAACCTTGGAAGGCGCGCGGTCAGCTTTCAAGGCTTCTTCCAGCGCCTGCATCACCTTCGCGCGGTTGCGACGCTCATCCATGTCAATGAAGTCGATCACGATGATTCCGCCGAGGTCGCGCAGGCGAATCTGCCGGACAATTTCCTTGATGGCATCGATATTCGTCTTGACGATTGTGTCTTCCAGCCGTGCCGTCTTTCCAACGTACTTTCCAGTATTGATGTCGATCGCGACCAGCGCCTCTGTCTGGTTGATCACAATGTAACCGCCGCTGCGCAGCCAGACTTTCGACCTGAGCGCTTTGTTGATTTCGTCAGTGATGTTGAACTGCTCGAACAGAGGTGTGTCTTTGCTGTAAAGTTTTACGCGCCTCACCAGCGACGGCTGGAAGCGGCTGACAAAGCGCAGTATGCGTTCGTATTCCTGTTCGGTGTCGGCCCAGATAGCGGAAAAGCTGCCGCTCACCTGGTCGCGCAGAATGCGCTCCACCAGATTCAAGTCGTGATAAATCAACGCCGGCGCCTTCGATGTATCTGCGCGTCCGCGGATCTCATTCCACAAATTGATCAGGAAACGGATATCGTTGCGCAAATCCTGCTCTTCCGCCCCCGCCGCAGCCGTGCGGACAATGAAACCACCCTGGGCTTCGCCGCGCTCGCTCAGCGCAATCCGCTTTAAGCGATGGCGCTCTTCTTCTGACGCAATCTTCCGCGACACCCCGGTGTGGTGCACCGTGGGCATGTAAACCAGGTAGCGTCCGGGGAGCGCGATGTGACTGGTAATGCGCGCGCCTTTTTTGGCGATGGGTTCTTTAGCAATCTGTACCAGAATTTCCTGGCCTTCCTTGAGCAAATCGCTGATTGCGGGCATCTGCCGTGCCGACTGATGCCGCGGCCGTCCGCGCATGGGTCGCCCTGGAGTCCGTCGGCGACCGCCGCGACGGTCCTGCGGTCTCCGGTCGGTTCGCTCCTGGGATCCTGCTGTTACCGGCGTGCGCTGTTCCCCGTTGGGATCTTCCAGTTCTTCGGATTGCTCGCCGCCTTCTTCATCGCCGCCTTCAGTCTCTTCTTCACTCTGGCCAAAAGCGTCTTCTACTTCTTCCAGTTCGTCCGGATCAAGGCCTTCGGCTTCGTATTTTCCGGTTGCCTGTTCATTCACGTGCGCGTCACGAACCGCTTCCATCAGTTCGTTGCCCATGGGGACCATCTGCTCCCCGGACTGGCCCAGAACTTCCTCTTCCAGTTCTTCGAACTCTCCTATGTCCAGGTCTTCTTCAAAGCCGGGAATATCGCTTTCCTCTTCTTCGATTTCTTCTTCTTCCATCACGCCGCGAGCTTGCGCTACTCGGTTCTCAGAACTGCTGCCGGAGGGAGTCAATGATTGCTGGTCTTGGGCCGGGGCCTCAAGCGACGAGTCCAGATGCGTGGCCTCCTCAGCTTGCTCTTCCTCATCAGCCTCGGCCGCGCCGCCGCCAAAAATGCTGGCCACATTCATCTTTTCAAAGCGTTCTTCGTCCGCTGCAGCCGCTGGCTTTTGCACTTCTTCAAATGTATCGGCAGTCTCCGGCGTTTCAACTTCTTCTACAACAGGCACCGGCTCTCTGCGATGGAAAACTCTGGGCGCTTCCACGCGTGCTTCAGTTTTTTCTTCCTGGTGCTCAAACTGCCGGGGAATCGGACCGGCGGATTCAGCGTCCTGCAAAAAGCCGCGCTCCTGGGGTTCCGCAACTGGCACTTCGGCTTGCGCTACAGGTGCGTTGCGCGACGGCCGCTTTTCTCTGCCGTATTTGGCCAGCGTTTCGCCGGGCAACACCATGGACCCGGCGGCAAAAGCCGATGGATCAATGGAGTACTCGGTAGAAGGCTTGGGCCGCGGCGACGATTCAGTCTTTGCTGGTGCGTGCGACGTCGCGGTAGAAGACTGCGAGCCCTGCGGCTGATATTTGGAAATCGACTCGCCAGGCAACAAGATCGGCTCGGCGTGTTGCTCGAATCTCTGCTCCGGCCGGTTTTCATAACGCTCAGGCCGATTCTCACGATGTGAGTCAGAACGATTTTCATGGCGTGCGTCAGAGCGATTTTCGTGACGTCCCTCGGGGCGGCTTTCATGACGCTCATGGCGCGGTTCGGGCCGGGTCTCCGGACGCGATTCGCCTTGTTCTTCCGGCGCGGCTTCCACCGGCTTTTCCCGGTCGGTGCGATCACCGGCTGCCGGGTCACTTGCGCCGCGATCAGCAAAGCGGTCCCGCCCGCCTCTTCCGCGACGGCGGCGCCCGCGCCACTTGCGCGCGCCTTCCCTTTCCTGCTCCTGCGGACCGCCATTTTCTGCGGGAGCACTCTCTGCGGACTCCTGCTCGGCGTCATCCTCTTCTTCGTCGCCCACGACAATAGGCGGCATGATTTCCTGCGCCTCTATCGGCCCGTGCGATCCCTCATGGCTGCGTACCTCAATGATCGGTGAGTTCCTGGAACTTGCGACTGCCTCGCCAATGGCGTCAGCGTCTTCATCTTCTGCAAGCAGGAAGTCGGAAACATAGAGAAATGCGTCGCGCTCCAGCCCGATGTTCACAAAGGCGGATTGCATGCCCGGCAGAACGCGGGTGACTCGTCCCTTGTAGATGGAGCCGGCCAGCGTGTATTCGTTTTCTCGTTCAAAGTAAATTTCTGAAAGTTGGTCTTCTTCAACCACCGCTACCTTGGTTTCATGCGGTGTGGAAGAGACATAGAGTTCTTTCGACATGGAGCTTCTCCGGTTGATACCGGCGGGAAAGAAGATGCGGGAGGGTTCAGAAAAAAGGTCAGCACACCGGCGCTTCACGCGCGAGTTGACTGGCCCTGAGTGCTCGGAAATTCAATCTGATCTTATGCAGGAAATACAATTCGGTGGCGGTGAGTAGACCTCCCCGGCCAACATCTGCAATCTGCCTATGACTTGTTTGAAAAATCTGTGCACCTTTGCACTCCGGGTTTGTGGCCTACACTGCGGGCCCCCAAGTAAGCGCTGTTGTTGCGCTTGCTTGGGTAGGTTTCCGCGGGGCCGTTCCCTACCCGGCAATGCTTTCTGATACTCTTCCGGCTTCCCTTCAATCGGCCGGCGCCCTTTCTTTTAACGTCAGGGCGTAACGTTCAATCTTGAAAAAAATCCTTGTTACTATCGCGCCTCTTGGCACGGTTTCGATTCCTTCAATCAGTTCACGAAACGGCGCATCCGAATATTCATCACAATACCCAGCGCCAGAAACATGAACAAAACTGACGAACCGCCATAGCTCATCAGCGGTAAAGGAATACCGGTGACGGGCATAAACCCAACCACCATCCCCGCGTTTACCAGGATGTGGAAGAGCAAAACCGCCACCACACCCATCACCACAAAACCGCCCGCACTGTCCGGCGCGGTCTGAGCGTTATGGATCAAACGCATCAATACTAAGAAGTATAGCAGTAGTAAGGCCACCGCGCCCACAAAGCCGTGCTCTTCTGACCAGGCGGCAAAGATGAAGTCGGTATGCGGTTCCGGCAGGAATGATCCCTGTGTTTGCGTGCCTTTTCGCACACCTTTGCCCCAAATTCCACCTGAACCCACGGCAATCTTGGATTGCTCAAGTTGATACCCCGTCTTCTGCGAATCGGCCTCAGGATGCAGAAAACTGGTCAATCTGTCTTTCTGATACTGCTTCAGCAGGTGCATTCTGGGTCCATAGATCCATAGCGTCGGCATGAGTACGCCTGCGATCAGCAGAATCGTAGCCGCATGCCGGAACTGAATCCCGCCCAGAAATAATCCCATCAGCGCCACAGGAACGTAGGTGAGAGCGGTGCCAAGATCAGGCTGCTTCAATACCAGGAGCATCGGTACTCCGGCGATCAGTCCCGCTTTCAGAATGTCAGAGAGCGAGGCATCTTCACGCTCGCCTTGCCCACTGAAGTGTTTGGCCAGCATCAGAATCAATACCAGCTTCACCCACTCCGACGGCTGGAAGTGCTGTCCGCCGGGCAACTGTATCCAGCGGCGGGCGCCCAGATATTTCTTGCCAAATAATGCGACCGCCAGCAGCGAGCCCACCGCCGCAAAATAAAGCCAGTTGGCATTCTCCAGAAGGATCTGGTAATTGATGAGGCTCACAGCCAGCATCACGACCAACCCCGCCAGGATCCAGTAAATCTGCCGGATGTGTGCCCCGGCAAATTTTGTTCCATAGGTGGTGCTGTAAATTTCCAGCACGCCAAGCGCGCAGATAATCAAGATAAAGGTAAGCAGCAGCCAGTCAAAATCGCGAAAAGAAATTAGCCGCCGCATCAGTCCGATCCTGCCAATCCAACAGATACCGGCCGCGCCGGCCTTTTCATTTTGGTTTTTCCCAGCTTCACCAACACGGTGCCGCCTTGCAGATGATTCTCGTCCGCCACGTCTTGCCCCGAATCGGCATGGGTATCTACTGCTTCCGCGGGGCCGTGGCCGATCGAGTCTGGCTGGTTCCAGACGCCAGCAATCGGAACTGAGCCGGGATCCGTTTTGTCACTGAACAGCATTGGATTATTCCGGATGCGGCGTTGTTTTTCCACATACGCCTTGACAATCTGCGAGGCCAAACGAGCCGCCAAAAGACCGTGCTCGCCGCCTTCAAACAACACGGCAACCACTATCTCCGGATTCCGCCGCGGCATCACGCCGACGAACCAGCTATTGTCCGCAAACTGTTTGCCGGCTCCGCCTTTGCTCTTGCGGAACGTGTTGCTGACAACCTGGGCGCTGCCCGTCTTACCGCCAAAATCAACGCCCTGAATGTGAGCGCTGGGAGCCGTCCCTCCCGGTTCCAGGACGCCGGCCATGGCGTTGGTAATGGTGATCCAGTTCTGCGGATCGATGGGCACATGCACCACATCCGGCATAGCCTGGACCGCAGTGTTTTTGAATTGTTCGGGTAGCTGCTCCGTATCCACGACATGGGGCCGATAAAAAGTCCCGCCCATGGTGATTCCGCCGATCGTCCGCGCGAGTTGAATCGGGCTCACGGTGACCGCTCCCTGACCGATGCCCACGGAGATGACTTCGCCCGCATACCACTTCTGGCGAAAGGTCTTCATCTTCCACTCTTCTGACGGCATGATCCCGCTGACTTCATTCGGCAGGTCGATGCCCGTCTTCTTGCTCAGCCCCATGGCTGTGGCCCATTTTGCGATCTTCTCAATGCCCAGCCTTTCGGCGAGGGTATAAAAGAAAACGTCGCACGATTGGGTTATTCCCTTGGAGATGTCCGTAACACCATGGACCGGCTTGTGCGCCGATTTCACCCAGCAATTAAAGTAGCGGCCAAAAAACACTCCCCCGCCCGTACAGTTCACGCGCAGGTTCTGCGCCACGCCCTCCTGCATCCCAGCCACGGACATCACGATCTTGAACACTGAGCCCGGCGCCAGCTGCGCCTGAATCGCTTTATTGAAAAGTGGGTGCGCAGGATCTTCCACCAGCCGGAGCCATTCCTCGCGTGAGATACGCACGGCAAAGTCATTAGGGTCGAACGCCGGACGGCTCACCATGGCCAGAATTTCGCCGTTGCGCGGGTCCATTGCGATGACCGCCCCGTTCTTGCCTTCCATGGCCTGCTCGGCTGCTTTCTGGATATCCAGGTCGACAGTCAACTTTAGTTTTTGCCCGGGGACCGCGGGAATATTCGCATTCGGCGGCCGTCCCACTTCTTTGCCCTTGCTGTTAACCAGCACGCGGCGAGAACCATCTTTGCCCATCAGCAGATCGTTGTATTGCAGCTCCACGCCAGACTGGCCCACGATGTCGCCACGCTCATAGAGCTCAAACTTGGGAGAGTTGAGCATATCTTCACTGACTTCACCCACATAGCCGATCAGGTGCGCCATGAATCCATCTTTGGGATACAGTCGGCGATGAATCATCAGCGTTTCCAGTTCAGGAAATTCATCGCGATGTGATTCGATGAACGCGCGTTCGTCAGGAGTGATGTCGTCCTTGATGATGATTGGTTCAAATGCGGGCTTGTGCGCAAGCTGATAACGGCGGACCTTGTCGATAACCTCTTGCACCGGGATGTGAAGACCGTCGGCGATTTTCCCCGCGTCAGCGTTGAGATCCCGCACCTGGTCGCGCAGCAGCAGCGCTGAGAAGGAAGGATAGTTGTCGACAATCAATTGCCCATCGCGGTCATATATCTTTCCGCGCGGCGCAAGAATCGGGACCTGCCGAATGCGGTTCTGTTCCGAGCGCGTAACATACTCGTCAGTCTTGCGGACCTGCAGAATCCAAAGTCCGTAAGCAAGCACGATGAACACTGCCAGGATGACGTACTGGACAACGGAGAATTTTGTCTGCGGAATTTTTTCGTCGCGACCGGGCATACCTGTTACGATTTGTCGCTTTCTGCAACAAATCAGGATCCATTTTCCTTTGTTTGGGGTCCCAGGTTAGAGTACCGCAAATCAGTCACACATGGTGTAAGACAAAGACCTCAAAATAGTTACTGAAGGATTAAACATCCAGCTGCGAGGTAACTGACCGCTGATTTTTCAATTTCTCAGCTTGAACCTGTCCAGCCCGGCGAACAGGACGACCGCGGCCAGCCCATTGACCAGCGCTGACAGAAGAGTATGGCTCCAAAGCCAGGCTTCACTTCCGCCTACCAGTTGCAGGCTGATCGCCATGTAAACGAACCGGTGGATCAGCACAAAGGCAAAGGTCATCAGGAAACGGGATCCGGGGTTTTCTACGTCCACTTTCACGCCCAGAGACGACCCCAGGTAGCCGACGATGGTCTTGGCGATACCGAAAAGGCCGATCGGATGGCCGGTCCATGCGTCTTGCAGCGTCCCAATCAGCGCGCCTGTAATCATGCCGGGGATAGGCCGGCGTCGCGCAACGGCAAAAAAGATCGTTACCAGCAGCGGCAAATCCAGTACCGCAAGAAAGCGCGAGCGCAGGTAAACCTGGAGAAAAATGGCCAGCACTGGGATGCCAATGGAAACCGGCCAGCTAAACCGGTGTACCTCTATTTCCTCGCGAGAGGTTAGTGAAACGCTGGAATTCATCGCGGCGGCTTCTCCTGGTTTGCTGCCGGCGTTGCCGTGGGCGCGGCACCCGGCTGGTCAGGCGCAGTGGAATCGGTAGCCGGTGCAGGCGCCATGGGTTTCTTCGGCGTGGGTTTCGGGCTGGAACTTGCAGGATTCGCCGTCTGCCCCGAACTTGGCGGCTTCTTCGCTTCAGCGCCCGTTTTGTTCGCAGCCGAAGGCGTCACTGCTGTCCCTGCCCCGGCGGTTGGCTTCGCCGGGCCGGTTACACTCAACGGCTTCTGCTCTGTTCCTGCCTGCTTGTTGGTCTGCACTGGAGCGGGAGATGGTGTCGCCGCAGGCTTGCCAGTTAGCAAACCACCCGGAGTCTTCGGGGCATTGGGGTCCACCTTAGGCACACTGGGCAGCCTTTGTGACAGGATGTCCGCGGCACGCATGGGCGCGAGCCCTGACGCAACAGAATGCGAATTGTCTGCCATCTCGGTGATGACCAGCACTTCTTCCAGCCGGTTGAGATCCGCGGCCGGCTTGATCTTGATAACAAGAAAAGGATCGTTATCGTGGTCTGGCGTTGCCCCTATCACAGTGCCGACGGCATATCCTTTGGGATAAATGCGATCGCCACCGCTGGTGATCAGGCGCTCGCCCGGCTCTACCTTTTCGTCGGACATAATGTCATTGATCTGGAGTTCGCCGAGCGGCGTGCCTTTCACGATGCCCTGAAGGCGTGAGTGTTCCAGAATCACGCCGGCTCCGCTGTCATGATCGTTGATCAGCAGCACCTGGGAACTCAGCGGAAAAGCATCTTTGACTTTGCCGACGATGCCATCCGGAGTAATCACTGCCATTTCGGCCTTGATGCCGTTGTGGTACCCCTTGTCGATAGTGATAAAGCGCGACTGCTCAGTTCCGCTGATGGCAATCACCTGCGCAGCTACGGTCTTTGAAATGAATTGTTCCTTGAAGTCCAGCAGCACCTGTAACCGACGGGCCTGATCAGCATTCTGTTTGAGCCGCACCTGCTCCATTTGCAGACGGGCAACTTCATCCTGGAGTTCGCGGTTCTGCTGGCGTACGCCGCGAAGGTCTGCATAATTGTGCCAGCCATTGCGGAAGAAACGCCCGGTGGAAACAAACGCCTTCTCAACCGGAGTAAAAGTGGTCACGGTCCAGACGCGGATCAGCCGCGTTCCGCTTCCGGTATTGCCTGCCCTGGCGCTTTCCGGACGCTTTACCTGCGTGGCCAGAGCGACCACCTGAATGAAAAGAACCGCCATCAGTGCGAGCGGGTTCTTGTACCGAAAAAAGAAATTTTCCATGACCTGCGCTAAGGAGGGCCAGATGAGGACGGACTTACCAGGTCCGTCCCCTGGTTTATGAAATCGAAGTCTTACTCAATCGAAATCTTTCTCAAGAGTTTGAAATCGCTGAGCATTTTTCCCGTGCCCAGCACCACGCTGGCCAGTGGATCATCGGCAATGGAAACCGGCAACCCGGTTTCTTCGCGGATTCTCTTGTCCAGGTTCTTCAGTAATGCGCCGCCGCCCGTCAGGACAATGCCGCGGTCGCTGATGTCTGCGCTCAATTCAGGCGGTGTGCGTTCCAGCGCCACGCGAATCGCATTCATGATGGTGCTGATGCACTCGCTCAGGGCCTCGCGAATTTCGCTGTCGTCAATGGTAATGGTCTTGGGCACGCCTTCAATCAGGTTGCGTCCCTTGAT
>DATCAX010000248.1:0-6187 GCA_036512375.1 Candidatus Angelobacter sp.
TGAAGGCATTCGATCCATCCTGAGCCCAGGCCCAAAACGTTCTGAGGCTGACGAGACGCTTGACGAAGCGCTGACCCACGCCACTTCGCTCGATCATTATTTCTTTTTCTCTGACCAGTCCAACGCCGACCAGGCTGCGCAGCGCCTGCAAGAGCGCGGCTGGACGATTGAATCGGTCAGTCTCAACGCCGAGATGGAGAAAGTGCAACTGCAAGCACGGCAGCCGGGACCAATCGAAAATCTGAACTCATTGCAAACCGAGCTTGACCTCCTTGCCGACGAACTGAACGGCGAATACGATGGCTGGCAGGTCCCAGGCGTGACTGAAAATATTTAAGCCGAAGATATTTCTCGCCTAAGGTCGTTAGCACCAACATCTTTCGCGCCAGCATCTTTAGCAGCCGCACCGCCCGCTGCAGCTGCGCTGGCGTTAGCAACTTCGCTCCTGTCGCGCGCAACCACTTGGCTTTACAATCTCCATCATGGCCAACAACAAAGACGCGAAGAACACGGGCGTAAACAAGAAAGACCGGAAGCCTAAAGATTGGAAAACCAGGCTCATCCATTCTGACGCTACCGTGCCACAGGGTTTTCGCGCGCTGGCAACACCGGTCTATCGCGGATCCACGGTTGTGTTTGAGCACGCGGCCGCGGCCAGCGACCGCTGGAACCAGCTTGAGGTTGGCTATACCTATGGGGTTTACGGCACGCCCACCACGCTGGAGCTTGCCGCCAAAGTCTGCGAACTGGAAAAAGGTTTTCGCACGTTCATTACTCCCGGCGGGCAGGCGGCGATTTCGCTGATTCATCTGGCGCTGCTCCAGGCCGGCGATCACGTATTGCTGCCGGAAAGCATTTACGGACCCAACAGAATGTTTTCCAACGGCGTGCTGCGGCGCTTTGGCGTTGAGGTCAGTTACTATCCGCCGGACGCGGGAGCCGGCATCCGCTCGGAATTCAAGCCAAATACAAAAATGGTGTGGTGTGAGAGTCCCGGCTCCATCACCATGGAAGTGCAGGATCTTCCCGCTATCGCGCAGGCCGCGCATCAGCACGGCGCGCTGGCCGTGCTGGACAACACGTGGGCCGCCGGCATTTACCTCGACGCGTTTGCCCTCGGCATGGACGTGACCATGCAGGCGCTCACCAAATACGTTGGCGGACATAGTGACCTGCTGCTGGGCTCCGTCACGGTGCGCGACGAAAAAATATATGAACGCCTGGGTGAGACGCACCAGGTGCTGGGCTGCGCCGCGTCGCCCGATGATTGCAGCCTGGCGCTGCGCGGCATGAAGACCATGGCCGTGCGGCTCCAGGCCGTTCAGCAAAACGCGCTGGCGCTGGCGGAATGGCTCAGCAATCGCCCGGAAATTGAAATCGTTTTGCATCCTGCATTGCCTTCGTGTCCCGGACACGAGCTGTGGAAGCGTGACTTCACCGGCTCGTCGGGATTGTTTTCCATCGTCTTCAAGCCGCAGTTCAGCAAAGAGCAGGTGCTGGCATTCATTGACCAGCTGCGCCTGTTCAAGATCGGCTACAGCTGGGGCGGCGTTACCAGCCTGGCCATGACGTACGATCTCCAGTCGCCCAAGCGCCCCGCCTACGGCAGCCGTCTGGTGCGGCTGTACACAGGGCTGGAGTCGATTGAGGATCTCGTCGCCGACGTGGAACAGGCGCTGGGGAGTCTTACCACTGGTTAACACTTCGAGACGAGACAAAGCCCCGTAAAGGGCCGGTGCCTTTTTACAAGTACCGGGCTAATCCTCTTCGTCTTCATCTTCCTCTCCATCTGTTGAATTGTCTTCATTGTTCATTAGGGTACTGAGTTCCACCACTTCCAGCGGACATCCGGGCCAGTTGTGCCGCCAGCAGACAATCACGTCGCATTCTGAAATTGCATGATGGTGCAAAAGAAAATTCTTGCTCTCGAATTCATATTCAACCAGTACCGGCTGCCAGCGTCCGGGTTCCACTTCCCTCATAGCATTGCAGTCGGGGAAGGCGGACTGGATACGGGTCACCGCATAGCCTAGCTTTCGGCACATGGCGCCAAACAGAAAGATCACCCCGGCCTCGTTGGTGGGGGCATGGGTCAGAGGCCCTGAGGTCATCGGTGGCCCGTAGATCGGCCTGTTCGGTAGGATTCTCGGTTTCGTGCGGGGCCTGGGTTCGCCGGGATTCCTGCGTTGCCGTCTGGATTGCAAGTGCTTCGCCGCAATATCCAGCACGTCTTTCCATTTCTTTTCCAGGCCCGCTTTGTTTGCATACGCAATCATTCCGCTGGGTATCTCCTGCCATCCTGCAAAGACCCTGCCAAACGGACGGTAGCTGTGTTTGCCATGCAATTCAAAGTCGGCGACTGTCGGTACCTTCCCCAGTTTTCGTACCACTTTGGCCCAGTCCAGAAACAGGTCTTTCACGCTCAGCCTGTAGCCATATCCTTGCCCTTCAAGGCCGCAGGCGCGTAAGGCTTCGGTATAGTTGCCAAAATTCGTTCGGATGGCGAGCCGGCTGATCTTCGTGGATTTCACCAGCTCTGTGAGTTGTACGGTGCGGCCCAGCTCTTTGGAGTATTTCTGGATAACGGCGATGATCTCGTCTCTGGTCACTGCATCCTCCATTGAAAATGCTCCAGAGGTGTGGCCGGGCAGGGCTGGGCGAGGCTCCGCCTGTGGCAGGCCAATGGCATGCGAACCAGAGGCAACGCCGGGTCATCATCAGGGCCAGCCAGTTCATCAGGGCATAACTATCCCTGTGAATAGACAGGCGCTGACTGCCGGCGCGAACCAATAGCGCAGGAGCCAAAGGCCGCAGGCACAAGACAAAAGAGCCGGAGGCCGCCCTGTGGACACAACTTCTTGGAGTTTAGTTTTCTCTGACAGGACCGTGGACGCATACGGTACGCCCAAAGACCAGGAAGGTGCAGGCCTTTTTGGGTCGTCCCTGCCTGGGACATTCCCGCTCTGCCGTTGGCGTGGCAAAGAGCTTCAGCCGGCGCCGCTCCCGTCTGAAGTTACTCGAACTATAGCAAATATGTAACGAAGAGTCAAGGGTTAAAGCTAATTTTTTCCACCGGCGACTGAGAAGTGAAGAACATAGCAGTCGCAGGCGGTTCCCGCATCCGTGTTTATCCGTGGTAAGGTTTTGGTCTTCTCTGTGTCCCATGCCTCCGGTGGTAGGTTTTTTCACAACCCATCCCTGTAAAATGAAATCTCATGGATCACAAAGGCGACCACTTTGACGTGCTGGTGATTGGCGCCGGCCCCACCGGCATGGCGTGTGCCATTGAGGCGCAGCGCGCCGGGTTTACTTCCGCCATGGTGGACAAGGGCTGCCTGGTGAACTCGCTGTTTCACTATCCCGCGAACATGGTTTTCTTTACCACGCCTGAGCTGCTGGAGATTGGCGACATCCCGTTTACCACGGCCAACCAGAAGCCGAACCGCTCAGAGGCGCTGGAGTATTACCGCAACGTGGCCCAGCATTATCGGCTGGACGTGCGCCAGTACCAGCGCGTGGCGAGCGTGACCGGCTATGACGGCGCATTCAGGGTCGAAACGCAGGACCTGCACGGCAACGATCACGAATATGTGGCGCGAAAAATTGTGGTGGCCACCGGATATTACGACCGCCCGAACTATATGGGGATACCGGGCGAGGACCTGCCCAAGGTGATGCACTATTACAAAGACCCGCATCCGTATTTTGATATGGACGTGCTGATTATCGGGGCAAAGAATTCCGCGTCGATAGCGGCGCTGGAACTGTGGCGGCGCGGGTCGCGCGTGACGATGGTCCATCGCGGGGCGGATATTCACCGGAACGTGAAGTACTGGATCAAGCCGGACATTGAAAACCGAATCAAGAACGGCGAGGTTGCTGCGTACTTTAACAGCTGCGCGCTGGAGATCAGGGCGCAAGAAGTGCGGCTGAAGACGCCCGAGGGCGAGCGCGTACTGAAAAATGATTTTGTGTTTGCACTGACTGGGTACCATCCCGACTACGAATTTCTGGAGCGGCTGGGGATTGAGTTGACGCGTCCAGAGATGCGGCCGGTGTGCGATCCGCAGACGTTTGAGAGTAATGTCCCGGGAATTTATGTGGCGGGCGTTGTGGTTTCAGGCGCGCGGACGAGCGAGATTTTCATCGAGAACGGACGCTTTCACGGCAAGCAGATTGCCGACGATCTAAAGACGAAGCTGCAGGTTTCCAGGGTGAAGTAGGGTCCGAAAAAGGCAAACTCTTACCGCGGTTGAACACGGATGAACGCGGATCTGGAAATGCACGAGAACGTTGCGAGACGACAGTGCTGGGTGAGAGTGAAGGGATTGCGCGTTCAGGGCGAGCCCGACTTGCGCGGCGAGCCCGCTATGTCAGGGCTGAAAAATCTCACCACTCCCGCAATCTAAAAGCGGTTTGGAGCGAAGCGACAGAATTAAAGCTCTTCTTCCATGTAGTCCATGACGGCATGGAGGTTATTTTCTTCCAGAAAGATGTTCGGCAGGCGGACGCGGCCCTCTTTGTCCAGACGTTGCGCGGCGGATTCGGCAATGGGCATGTCAACGCGCATTTCTTCATGCAGGAAAGGGACGAGTTCGTCGGACTCAACCCGGGCCACGAAGGTGCCGCCGGCATTTTGTTCAAACATGATCTGGTAAGTGACCGGTTGACCGTCAAGTTTCATCAGATCCAGGGTGCCGTTGGGCATGCGCGTTCCTCCAGTGCCTAGCAGGGTAATAGCATATCGGACGCCATGAGTGTAATGCCGCAATTACAGCCGTGTAAACTGCGATGGGACGAATAATTTAATTTCCCTCTGAGTGGAGAAAGAGCAGCTTGGGCCAGCCCACCTCCTGCCGGGGACGGGCATCGTATGAAATAGTCCGGCATGCTGGCGCTTTTTCTGTTCCCAAAGAGCTTTGGCCACTTAGAGTTATTGAGCTGGAAATTTCGCAAAACCTTTACGGAGAAGGAACGACATGAAACGTTTGGCAATCTTAAGCGCTCTGGCGCTTTGTATCGCTTCATTCGCGCCTGCGGCTTCGGCCCAGAGCGGTGACACTAAAAACCACGGAAGCTTTGGCTTGTTTGCTGATTTTACGCGCCTGCAACCGGCTGACCTTAATATGCTGGGTGTGGGAGCCCGGCTGGGTTTCAACGTTAGGAAGCACGTTGTTTTGGAAGGTGAGATGGCCTACGACTTTGAGCGCACCAAAACTCAGACCATCACCACCGGCGTAATCACAAGCACTGTCCGCTCCAATCTGCGGCTGCTTCACGGTCTGGCTGGCCTCAAAATTCAGACTACCGGTCCGGTGCGGATTTTCGCGCTGCTCAAGGGCGGCATTGTCAACTTTGGCGTAGGTGGACCGGTCACGGCGGGCGCCATCAATAACCAAATCGGCACTATCGTGGACGGCGACACTGACGGCGTTTTCTATCCCGGTGGCGGCGTTGAATTCAACGTTGGCTGGCTCGGCTTCCGAGCCGAGGCAGGCGATGAAATCATGTTCCTGAACAATGGCCGAAGCAATAATTTCCGTGCCACGTTTGGTCCGCAAATTCGGTTCTAGACAGCGCAGTTCTAAATAGCAGAATAGAAGAACGCAGCTCTTGATGGGCTGCTTTCTTTTTTGTCCGTAAGACTTTGCTCGTAAAACCTTGTTCGTAACACAAAGATTCAGCCTCAGGCCCGCAATATGCCTGGCGCCACGCGCCTGATGCGCGGCCAGCTTCTCTGGCCTGTGTTAGATTAGTAGGAGTGTGGGCGCGTAGCTCAGTTGGTAGAGCAACGCCCTTTTAAGGCGTGGGTCGCTGGTTCGAATCCAGCCGCGCTCACCATCATTTTCAGGACTAACGCCGCGCCGTCGCACCGGCTATCCCTTTTACGTCAGAGATTGTAGTTCCTCATGTCCAATCCAACCGACTCAGAAGCCCAGCCCAGCCAGCAGCCCGCCGCCGATTCCAGTGAATCTTTCCAGGACATTCTTTCCCAATATGAGAAGAGCCATTCCCATAAGCCAGAAGAGGGAAGCCGGCGCATTGAAGCTACCGTCGTCACGCTCACCGCAGATTCCATCCTGCTCGATATCGGCTTCAAGACCGAAGGCATCCTTCCTCTTACGGCGCTCCGCCCCGGGGACACCGTAAAGCCCGGCGACAAGTTGCTGGTTTCGGTCAAAGGGCG
>DATCAX010000249.1:0-2316 GCA_036512375.1 Candidatus Angelobacter sp.
CACATCGGGAAAAACCGAAGCCAGCAGATCAGCGGAGCGGGTGCGCTGGATTTGAAGCGGAATCTTCTTGCCATTCCAGTAACGCAGAAGGGCCAGCGAGCGGTTGGCGTCCCAGCGCCAGCGCGTCTCCAGCAACGGAGAGAGCAGCGCGGCCTGCTGCAAAACTTCCTTCACGGTGTTTTCATGGAGGAAATGAAAAACATCAGCCAGCGGGAAGCTGTGCTGCTCGGCCAGGGAAATGTTTATGCCATTATCCGTAGCTGCAGCCTGCAACTCAAAGTTAAACGAGACGCAGAAGCGCTTGCGCAGGGCGAGTCCCCAGGCCTTATTGATACGCGCGCCGAACGGCGCATGCACAACCAGCTGCATGCCGCCGCCTTCATCAAAAAAACGCTCGGCGATGATGGTGTTCATGGTGGGGACTGCGCCCAGCACAGTTCGGCCAGTGACGACGTATTCGATAGCTTGTTCCGCGCCGGAATCGTCGAGCCCGCACTCGCGCTTGAGCCAATCAACGGCGTTCAGGACTTCCGGCGATTTCTGATTGACGAAGCCGGGAACGGTGTTGGGCGTCAGATCGCTGATCTTTTGCCGCAGGTCACCCAGTTGTCGAGAAAGCTCTTCGGTGCGTCCGGGAGCTTCGCCCAGCCAGAACGGGATCGAGGGCGGGGCGCCATGCGCGTCTTCGACAAGGATGCGGCCCGCGGATTCCACGCGACGGATCCGCCAGCTCATGTTTCCCAGCAGAACAATATCGCCTTTTAAGCTTTCCACCGCAAAATCTTCATGCAGCGTGCCGACGACGGTGCCTTCAGGCTCCGCGACAACCGTATACAGCGCGGTTTCAGGAATGGCGCCACCATTCATGATGGCGATCATGCGCGCGCCGCGACGCGCCTTCAGTCGCTTGTTCACGCGATCGCGAAAGAGATACGCTCCAAAGCGTCCCCGCTGTGATGCAATGCCTTCGGCCAGCATCGTCAGCAGGTCATCAAATTCCTTGCGCTCCAGATCGCGATACGGGTAGGCACGCTTGACCAGAGTAAAAAGCTCGTCCTCGCCCCATTCTTCGGCAGCGCAGATCGCAACCATCTGCTGGGCAAGAATATCGAGCGGAGATTCAGGAATGATGAGGCGGTCAAGTTCTCCCTGATGGATGGAGCGCACCAGCGCGGCGCATTCGATCAGTTCATCGCGTGTAGTGGGAAAAAAGCGGCCCTTGGGCACGGCGCCGCGCCAGTGACCGGCTCGACCAAAGCGCTGAAGTGATACGCCGATGGAACGTGGCGAGCCAATGTGCAAAGCAAGGTCAACGTGGCCGATATCAATTCCCAGTTCGAGTGAGGCGGTGGCCACCAGGACTTTGAGTTCGCCGTTCTTGAGTTTGCTCTCCGCATCCAGGCGGAGTTTGCGGGAGAGACTGCCATGATGAGCGCCCACCACATCTTCGCCCATCCGCTCGGCCAGATTGAATGCCACACGCTCCGCCAGTCGACGCGTGTTCACAAAAACCAGCGTGGAGCGATGCTGTTGCACCAACTCGCAGATGCGGTCGTAGATCTCATCCCAGAGTTCATTGCTGGCAACGGGCCCAAGCTCCTGACCCGGGACTTCGATTGCCAGATCCATCTGCCGTTTATGGCCGATGTTCACTATCACCGGGTCAGGACGATTATTGCCGGTAAGAAAGTGGGCCACAGTTTCAATAGGCTTCTGTGTGGCAGAAAGACCGATCCGCACGGCACGCTGCCCTGTGAGCGCGTCCAGGCGTTCGAGGGAAAGAGTGAGATGGGCGCCGCGCTTGTCGTCGGCCACAGCGTGGATTTCGTCTACGATGATAGTGTTCACGTCCGTAAGAATGCCGCGGCTCTTCTGGGCAGTGAGCAAAATGTAAAGAGATTCCGGTGTGGTGACCAGAATATGCGGAGGCCGCTTCAGCATCCGCTGACGCTCCTGCATGAGCGTGTCGCCGGTTCGCACCGCAGCGCGAATTACGGGCATCAGCAATCCTTTTTCACCGGCTAGCGCAGTAATCTCTCCCAAAGGGCCTTCCAGGTTTTTCTGGATATCATTTCCCAGGGCTTTCAATGGAGATATGTAGAGAATCTCAGTACGGTCGATAAGATCGCCGCTCAGCGCTTTGCGCACCAGGCGGTCGATGCAGATCAGGAAGGCGGCCAAGGTCTTGCCTGAGCCTGTAGGCGCCGAGATCAGCGTGGTGCGGCCGGCTAGAATGTGCGGCCAGCCCTGCTCCTGGGGTTCTGTGGGCGTACCGAATTTGTTGATGAACCATTCCTGTACCAGGGGGTGAGCCCA
>DATCAX010000250.1:0-5758 GCA_036512375.1 Candidatus Angelobacter sp.
TGCCCGCGACTTTTGCGGTATAGCCGGAGAGGAAGTGATACATCGCCTGGTCCGTACTCAACTTGGATATGGGAGGTAGTACGCCAAATGCGTCTGCCGTAAGGAAAATCACATTCTTCGGATGGCCGCCAATCCCCGGGATCACCGCGCCATCGATGTAATCCACCGGGTAGGCGCAGCGTGTGTTTTCCGTGCGGCTGTCATCGTTGTAGTCAGGAATATGCGTCGCCGGGTCCAGTGTCACGTTTTCCAGCACCGAGCCAAAGCGAATGGCGTTCCAGATTTGCGGCTCGTTTTCTTTGGATAGCTTGATGCACTTGGCATAGCAGCCGCCTTCAAAGTTGAAAATGCCCGTCGCGCTCCAGCCGTGTTCGTCATCGCCAATCAGCCGGCGCTGCGGATCGGCCGAGAGCGTGGTCTTGCCGGTACCGGAAAGGCCAAAGAATAGCGCGGTCTGGCCGTTTTTGCCGACATTCGATGAGCAGTGCATGGGGAACACGTTATTCTGCGGCAGCAGGAAGTTCATTACGCCAAAAATGGACTTCTTCATCTCGCCCGCGTACTTTGTTCCGCCGATGAGTACGATCTTGCGGGTAAAGTTCACCACAATAAACGCTTCTGAGCGGGTGCCGTCGCGCTGCGGATCGGCCACAAATTCCGGTGCGGAGACAATCGTAAACTCCGCGCGATGTGTCTTTAGTTCTTCTTCCGTGGGGCGCACAAACAGCGCGCGGACAAACAGGTTGTGCCAGGCATATTCATTGATCACGCGGATGGGCAGCCGGTACTTGGAATCGGCGCCGGCATAGAGGTCCTGGACAAACAGTTCCTTGCCGCGCAACGACGCCACCACTCGATCAAACAGTGCGTCAAATTTCTCCGGATCAAACGCCTGGTTCACGTCGCCCCAGTTGACCAGTTCAGTGGTCGCAGGGTCTTTCACCGTGAACTTGTCTTTAGGCGACCGTCCGGTGTATTTGCCGGTGTAAGCGACCAGCGCTCCATTGTCCGCCAGTAACCCTTCGCCACGGCGTATCGCCTGTTCCACAAGCACGCCTGAATGAAGATTGCGATGCACCTTGTTGCTCTTGAGAAGTGTTTCCAGGGCTGAGGCTGTATCAATGGCTGGCAAAGTTGACATGGCGGAAAAGTCTCCTTATTCCTGTTGGCGACAGTGGGCTGGTCGCGAGCAGCGGGTTTTTGGCGTGCTAACCGGCTACGCCGTCTTAATCAGCGCGTCCTGGGGCGCGCCAACTTCCTTCAGGACTGCATTCAAATGTCCGAGCGATTCATCCACCGTCAGCGTGTACATCTCCCGTCCGTGTTCATACGTGCCGGACTCGATCGCCGTCTTCAAAAAATGCCCGGCAGTCTGAATGGCTAGTGGATCGGTTATGACCCGGCCGGTGCGCGCGTTGTACTCCACCCATGTTGGATGCGGCAACGCAATCCATACCGGACGCCCGCTGGCAAGAAATTTTATGTCGACAGCATCGGCGTGCCGCGTCGCAATCGCGACGATCAGGGCCTGGTAAGTACAGTGGAGATTCTCTCCGGTCCAGCGGTCGGTGGCTTGAAAGTCCTCGTACATGCTGTCTAAAAATATAGCGGAGCGTACTCAGATCGGCAAATGGTAAGGCGGAAGCCACCCCGCCCGATGTGACTCTAATCGCCGTACCCTCACGGGTTTAGTCGCTCGCGACTTATAATCGTTTTGCACGTTTCCCCTTCCATGAACAACACCATGCAGGCAGTCTGGATTTCGACCTATGGCGGACCAGAGGTACTGGAAATCCGCACCGTGGGCAAGCCCCTTATCAACGACGAACAGGTTCTTGTCCGCGTCCGTGCATCGTCACTCAACCGCGCTGATCTGCTGCAGCGCCAGGGGAAATATCCGCCGCCACCCGGCTTTCCCGCTGAAATCCCCGGCATGGAATTTGCCGGCGAAATCGCTGAGGTCGGCTCTTCCGTCCGCCGCTGGAAGCCCGGCCAGCGCGTCTTCGGCCTGATCGGCGGCGGAGCCCATGCTGATTACGTAGTGACCTACGAACAACTGCTGGCGGAAATCCCTGCCAACCTTGACTGGGCGCAAGCCGCCGCCATCCCCGAAGTCTTCATCACTGCCCATGATGCCCTTTGGATACAAGCTGATCTGCGCCCCGGCGAAACCGTGCTGATCCATGCCGTGGGCAGCGGCGTTGGGCTGGCCGCGGTGCAACTTGCGCGCGCCATCCAGGCGGTCCCTTACGGAACCTCACGCACTGCCGACAAAATCGAACAATCCAAACCATTGGGACTGGAAGCCGGGATCGTCCTGCGCCATAACTTTGACGACCTCTCAACCGCCGCAGAAAAGTGGACCGACGGCAAAGGCATCAACGTGCTGCTCGATCTCGTCGGCGGCCCGTACGTTAAAGCCAGCCAGAGCGCCATGGCCCACAAAGGCCGCATGATTCTCGTCGGCACCGTCGCCGGTGGAACCTACGAACTGGACGCGCGTTACGTCATGAGCAAACGCCTCCAGATTCGCGGAACGGTTCTGCGCGCCCGCTCTCTGGAAGAGAAAATTGCCGCTACTCGCCTCTTTGCTGCTGAGGTCGTACCGCTGCTCGCCCGCGGCATTCTCCGCCCCAACGTCGATAGCGTTTTCTCTATATCGAAAATCGGCAAAGCGCACGAGCGCCTGGAATCGAATGAGACGTTTGGCAAAGTTGTGGTGGTGATGGAGTAGCTTTCAGAGCTCCCTTCAACAGCGCAGCTTGGCGTTAGGTTATTGACGTATACCTTAAGGTATAGGTAATATTACCTTAAGGTATGGAGATTGGCTTGGCAATTGAATTTGAACATCGGGGCAAAAAATGGAAGACCGATACACCTGAGGAAGCAATTCGCTTGCGGCGAGAATTAGAGGAACTCGATGCCGAAGAAGAACAGTTTGGTGAACTCGATTTGCGCGGCGAATATGACGAGCAGCTTCGAATTGATACTGTCTGGACTCCCGATATTTTTTGGACTTTTATCGGAAATATTGGCCGTCAACAAATAGAAACTGTCAAAGCTTTATTGGAGAACCCTCGCGGTATTACAAGTGGCAAACTGGCGGAAAGACTAAAACTACCAAATGAAATGGCACTTGCCGGCGTTCTTAGCGGGCTCTCAAAACAGCTTAAAAAGTTAAATTTGAAGCCTGCACACTTATATAGCGTGAATACTAGGTGGATAGGCGAGAACACTAAAGAGCGCGAATTTGTTACTCAACGCGCTTTCGACTTAGCCGCTGAAGAAGTGGGCTGGCCCGAAGCAGAAAGAAAAGAAGATGCGCCAAATACTAAAAAGAAGCGCAAATGATTTGCGACTCTGCGAGGGCGTCAACTCGTATTCCTTCAATTTATTAATGGCAGAAGACCTATGACCGAAAAGCTCGAGAGCAAGTTGCCTTTGCGCGGAGAAATCTGGTTCGTTGACCTCCCCACTGATCCTCCAGGCAAGGGGCGAAGGCCTGTAGTCATCGTTTCGTTAAACGAGCGGAACAGGCACCCAAGAGCAGATACGGTACTGGTTGCTCCATTGACTACAACCATTACCCCTATCTGTTGCTCATAGGCGGATTCGCGCTCTGCGCTTGGGCCATGTGGCTCTTCAACGATCGCTTGTCATTTTCTGGGGCCGTCATTGGCTTCCCACTGGTGGCGATTGGCCTGGGTCTGCTGATCGCTTCCAGTATTGCTCCATCGAGCCCGTTATCCAAGATTCGAGGATTTGGCCTGATCGCCGCCCTGGCTTACAGCACCTATCTCACTCACAAAGAGGTCATGCACGCAGTTCACGAGCACTGGCCAAGGCGTGTTGAAGGCGGTGGATGGCTCGCCTTGGTCGCTTACTTTGCGTTCAGCTTTCTGGCTGCGTTTGTCCTGTACATGGCCATAGAACGGCCTTTTCTGCGGCTGCGCGAGCGCATTTCCTCCCACACCGCCAAATCGGTTCAGCCAGCAACCGCAAGCTAAACCCATTTGCCAACCCTTCTATCTTCCTGTAAAATTTACCTTTAAACACACGACCTGAAGCCCGTAAAGCCCTTCTGCGTCAAGACATCTGGGAGTCAATGCAATGGCACAAGTTTGCGACATCTGCGGCAAAGGCCCGCAATTTGGAAACAAGATCAGCCACGCTCACAACGTGAGCCGCCGCCGCTGGAACGTGAACCTGCGTCCCGTGCGCGCCCGTGTGAATGGCGCCAACAAGCGCGTCCGCGTCTGCACCACCTGCCTGAAGTCCGGTAAGGTAGTTAAAGCGTCCGTTGTTAAGGCATCAGTCAAGGCCTCTTAGACCCGCAATTTCTTGGCGTAGCCACGGCGAACTTTCACAGCGAGTTTCGATGAAACAAGAAAGCCTCCCATCGGGAGGCTTCTTCTTTTGTTATCGCGCTACTCTATCTGCTAACCGGCCCCGCCTAGAACCGCAGCACGATTCCGCCGCCAGCCAGGATATTGTGATGGTGAAGTCCGCTGTTGTTGCCGGCAATTACGCTTCCCACGCCGAAGTTGGGATCGCCTGTCACAAAGTCTCGTACCTCGGCCCGGAAGCCCAGCAGTGGAAGTCCGGTCTTAAAGTCCAGCCCGCCGCCATACTGGATGGCGCCTTTGTTCGTTTTGAGCCCTGAATCAAGCGAGTAACGCGCCCAGCCACCTCCCACGCTCACCCATGGCGATATCGGTGAGATGGGCAGAAGCTTGAGTCTCAGTCCTGGCGTGATGAACAAAGTTGAAAGATTATCCACCACCGTGCCGGGCGTGCTGGCCAGCGTAATCTTCTGTGAAGTGATGCCGGCTACCGGCACTTCCAGGCTGAGCGAAGCCACGTGGGCGTTTAGCAGCCGCACCCCGAGTTCGCCTTCCACAAAGAGACGATGGTCTGTTTTTACCGTGTCAAACAGCGTTGTCGACGGCGCGAGAAAAGTCTCTTTGGTGTCGGAAACAAACGATCCTCCCACCACAACCGCTACGTCCGCCTTTTGCGCCATTGCGAATGAAGAGGCACATAATAGGGCAATCAGAATAGAAAAGCGCTTCATTGAAGCTCCTTTAGCTGGAATAAATTCTTGGTTGTCTCTGCAGTGTGAGATGCGGAATGCAGGGCTGGCGGAACAGAAAAATGCCCGTCCGCGTCCACCAGTCCGGTAACCAAAGGCCATGCCAACTTGTGCTTAATTCTGTTTATGAAGCAATGGAGTTTTAGAAGCGCAACACAATTCCCCCGCCAACCATGACATTGTGGCGGTGCAGTACTTCGTTTGTTTGGGACAATACATTTACAAATCCAAAATCAGGGTCGCCAGTCACAAAATCCCGAACTTCAGCGCGGAAGCCTAGCAGTGGCAGTCCGGTTTTAAAATCTGCCCCGCCGCCGAATTCAAGGGCACCTTTATTTGTTGTAGGAACCAACTCTGAAGAGAAGCGGGCCCAGCCCCCTCCTATGCTGGCCCAGGGCGAGACTGGAGCGGAAGGAAGAATTTTAAGACGCAATGCTGGCGTCACAAAAACAGCCGAAGTATTTACCGCTACTTTGGTGAGACTGTTGATCGTGGGAATGGTGGTCAACGAATGCCCGTTGGTGGGTATTCCCACTACCGGCACTTCCAGGTGCAATGAAATCAATCTGGCATTGGCCAGCCGCACGGCAAGCGCGCCTTCCAAAAAGAGATGGCTATTAGTTTTTATAGTTTCTGTAACGGTGGGTGTGCCCGTAAAAGAAACTT
>DATCAX010000251.1:0-2861 GCA_036512375.1 Candidatus Angelobacter sp.
GGATACTGCTGACACACTTGAGCTTTGGATTGCGAACATATTTAACAAGTGTCCTGATGGAACATTGCCGGAAAACTGCACCAGTTTTTTGCGTTTTGGGATGAGCAGGACATATCCCATCTGCCGTAATTTCGTCTGGAGCTCAAAGGCCGATGAGCCGGAACGTTCCAAAGCATTCGGGTTGATCTCGATGAGGATAAGAGGCTTGCAGCGGGCAAGCATTTCGGATCCACCAATCAGGACGCGCATCTCGTGCCCTTCCACATCTATTTTCAAAAAGTCTATCTGCTCTATTGAGTTGGTGGAACAGAACTCATCGAGAGTTTCAAGCTGTATGGTCTGACCGGTGGATCCAATGAAGGAAGCGCCTGAATTGCCTCGTTCAGTGGAAAGATGCGCTGATTCTCTAACATCCGACAGCCCGATGCGGATGCCTTTCACCACCTTCTCGAGGTGGTTTAACGCAATGTTTTTCTGGAGCCGAGAAAAGGTTTCTACCTCTGGCTCAAAGGCGAAGACTTGGGAGGCATCTTTTTCCGCTGCAAGGAGCAGGGAGTAATAACCGAAATTGGCGCCGACATCGAAGACAACAGAGTGTGGCTTGACCAGTTTGCAGAGGTGATACCAATCCCATGTTTCATAGTTGCCTGTCCAGTAGAATGAGGACTGGACAAAATCGGATGGGTTGAGAACCCATCTCAGACCGGATCTCTTGGTTTCAAGATTGCAGTCGAAGTTGGCCCTTAGAGTGTTACGAAGCCATTGATGGACGCGCCATTGGCCTTTGTGTCGTACGCGAGTGCCGTAAAACTCTAAGGCCGCCCATGCAAGCGAATTGGGAACAATAGCCATAGGTGAAACCAAGCCTAAATATCCTACCACTACTTAAACTTCTGGCCTGTCGCCAAAACATTGGCAGGTTCAAGTCAGCATACACAGCGGGTCATCGCTTGAAGGCGACGCCGAATCGGCTTCCCGCCAGGGACAGTCCGACTTGCTTGTCCGTGATGAAGCGTACAAAAGCCTTGCTCATGGGTATGTCATCCGAGATAAGAACGCCGCCGGAGACCATCTTCTGCCATGCGGCGTGAAATTCGAACGTCATATTTCTTGTGGTGTGCAGGCTGTCATGAAGGAACAGATCAGGGGCCGGCAGTTCTCGGAGCAGGCGCGGCAGCAGTTTGCGGGAGCGGCCGCGCAGCAGAGTCCAGCGATCGCGCAGGTGTTGCGGCACAAAGCTGCCCGCATATTCTTCCGCGCCGATGGGTGGAAGGTCAATGCTCCAGAGATGGCCTTCACCGTTGGCGGCCAGGGCCTGCAAAATGAAAGCCGTGGTAACGCCGCTACCGACGCCGGTTTCCACGACAATGCGCGGACGTAAAGCCCGGCAGATGACATAGCAAAATTCGGAGAGTCCAGCATCAGCATCATGCATGGACGCTGATGCCGGCCGGTTCAAGCGGGCCCTGCTGGATGCGATGTGCTCGCGTATCGCCACAGCGCCGGGATCCTGGAGGAAGCCACTCAGGTTTAACCCAAGATATTGCTCGCTTCGTTCCATCATGGCCGCACAATCCAACCCGGTGGAAGCGGCGGGACTTTGCGGTGGTGAAACCATTCCTGCAACAGCGGTCTTGACGCGGTCAGAAAACTCTGATGGCCGGCTGAATAACAGCGCCAATAGCAAACGATACTTGTGAAATGCTGCAAGAGGCACGTCGGTATTTTAGCCGACCGCACCCGCCGCTTCGCGGTACTTCGGCTCGTATTTATTTGGTGCTGCAGCTTTCCGATAACACATTTCATGTGTTATAAATTCGCGGTCTTGCACTCAACCAACAACTTAGCGAGCCCTGCCGTGCATCAGAGCGCCATTGCGGTGGCTGCAGGGTGCCGGGCGATCCGCCCCACAATGTTTAGCGGGGATGCTTCTCGTGGTGGATTGGTCTTGAAACGTTTACAGGAACTCGCCTGAACGGGGCTGCTGCCAGAGGCTGCTCACACTTCGCATTCTGGATTAACCAACACCGACGAGTCCGTAGTTGTTTTGCCATTTATTGCTGCAAGACCATCACGCCCACTCCTGATGGCGCGCCACGGTCGTGAAAAACTTGCTCATTTGCCTTCTTGAAATCCTCGGGCTTTGCATCGGGAATCTCGGTAAACGTCTGCGGATTGCGATCTACCAAGGGGAACCACGAGCTTTGGATCTGAACCATGATCGGGTGCCCTTTGCGGAAGGTATGATCGACATCCGGCATAGTGAAGTTGAGATCCGTGGCTTTTCCGGGCTCCAACGGCTGCGGCTTTTCCCAGCTGGTCCGGAATTTTGCCCGCATCGGCTCTCCGCGCAAAAGCTGCTGATAGCCGCCCAGGCGAATCGGTGGAGGACCGATGATTCTCTTGCTGGCATCGACCGGCTCCGGGTCAGCGTATCGGTACGCGGGTGAAAGCATTGTCCGTGGGACGCCTCGCCCGAATCCGTTGTGCCGGCGTAAGGTGCAACGGCAACCGATGGATGGCGCTCTGCTAGTGGCTGCTTCCATTGTTGCTGCTATACGATTGCGGGGGCAGGAAATCACGCACAGTCCCAAACTGGCCGCAGTGGTGGGTGATTCGGTACTGCTGGCGCGAACCGTGATGGCCACGATTGAGCGGGACAGGTGAAGACCGCACTCATGTCTATTAACTAAATAGATACTTGCGAGGACGAGCCTTTTACTTTATAAGATTTGTTTTAACTTCACCCCAAAAGAGACTTCCTTCGATTTCCTGTATCAGAGAGTACTTGTCTGTCCAAGGCCTACGGCCAAGGAGAATGCAGAATGAGAACCCGTATTATGTGGAATAAGTTATCGATA
>DATCAX010000252.1:0-3625 GCA_036512375.1 Candidatus Angelobacter sp.
CGGCGTTCAGCACTCGCACATTAATCTGGATTGATTTAATTGACGCCAGGGTCTGCGCACCCGCCGTAGTGCTCATATCGACTGGCACCCCTGTGACTTGAGTGCCGTCCGCCCTGAAATAGGTGAAAATCGTTGCGTTAGCCAGATCGTTGACTTCTGTACCCCAGTTTTGTGTTTGCCCGGTCAGGGGATCCCCGCTCGCCTTGTCCGTCTGGCTGCGTTGAAAGCACAGCGCGCACGTGCCTGAACCGTTCAGCTTGTACACAACGCTTTGAACTTTGCCGGTTCCAGCTATGTCGCCTTCAAACCTGATCTCCTGGGCGTCCGCCTTGACTAAACCTACAGCCAGGCGATTGTCGTTAGTCAGCGGACTGCTCAGCGCCGGCACCCATAACACGCTTGTTGTATCAATCATGCGCGAATTGGGGTAGCCGATCTGGTTGATATCGCGAAAGAACTGGTCCACAAAGTCACGTGATTCCTGCATGTAGTCCAGCTTGACCTGCTCGGTTCGCCCACGCTGCTGGACCGCAGCGATCTGGGCATAGATGGCGCCCGTAACCACGCCCAAGATGAGCAGGACCACCAGCAGTTCAATCAGGGAAAATCCTCTGGCCTGCTTGTTGCGAACTTTGCATGTTTCTGGCATGTTAGGTTCCCTGTCCCGCCATGGAGCGTATGGTTACCGGCGGTGAAAAGACCTTTAAGTCATTCCCTGCACCGCGCAGTTTTGCCGAAACCGTAATGAGCTTTACGTAGGTGGAAATGGTTTGAACATTCCAGCGGACGTCATACGTGGCTTGTCTTTGGCTCGTGCCGCAGTCGGTAAAGGACATGTAATAGCCAGTGGGTGCGCCTGCGCTCCCCAGAGTCTGGGAAAAATCAATGGTTCCGCTGGAAAGCACAGTGGCGCCGGTGCCGGAAGCCGATCCCGTGGTTTGAATGTTGTTGGCTGTACCGGCGCAATCTGTGATCGTGATCGTAGGCGACGTGTTGGCCGGCACGCTCATGATTTTCTCGGTCACCATCTGGGCAACCACGGTTGAGTTGCTGGCCTGACGGTTCCTTCCGTTACCGCCGATGGAAAGCACGATAAGGATCATTCCACCCGTGACTCCGACGGTGAGCACAAACATCGCGATCATTAGTTCTGCCAGCGACATACCCGTTTCATTCCGTCTGGCCCTGTCGTTCGTCCCTTTTTTGCACATGATTAGCTGCTCCACTGAGTTCCGTTCCAAAAGACTACTTTCGTTCGGCCGCCTTTGGTCACAACAACTCCGGCCCAGGCGGAGGCAGCGGAACCCTTGAGGTAGAAAACAAAATAGGTGGCCGCAGGCGTGGCGCAAGTGGCGGGGCTCGTGGTGGTGTCGTAGTTGCACGGCAAACCTCGAGGGCTGAACGCCAGGGTATTTCGATTGTCAAAAGGAGTCCCGGTACTGGAATCACCGCTCAGAAGGTACGGGGCTGGCTGGCTGGCCTGAGGTACCGGAAGGGGGGGCGCTCGCCGGGGTTGCTCCGCTAAATACCGTTACAGGCTCGCCTGCATCATAGGCGCCATTCAGGTTGGTATCGAGGTAAGCAGCCTGAATGCCAGCGACAGTCGTGAACTTTATGTCATAGACGGTGTTCTTCTTCGCCGCCAGGATTCTCGCCTCTTGCATAAGCCCGGACAATTCCCCGGCCGCCGCACGCAAGCGTAGGTTAGAGACCGTTGTGAGCAGAGTAGGGATCGCCAATGCTGCCACAGTGATGATGATGGCCACCACAATAACCAGTTCAATGAGGCTAAAGCCGCGTGAGGTTTTCTCACACTTTGCGCCTCTCGACCAAAAATGCTTTGCCTCATTGATCTCTATGAGCGCGTGGCCGCATTGTCTTGAGCGATGGATCAATTGCATTACTCCTAATGACAAACTTCATGAAGATCGAAGGGAGAAAGAACACGGGGGGACGTGCGGCTCTGCCAAAGTTATCGGCCAACGCTCGGCAAGAAAAAGAGGACGTAAGTACTAAAAACTTCCATCAGAATTAGGTTTCTACAATTCGAAGAAGTTTCTTATTTAGCCGCCTTCCACTTTGCCTGCAATTCAATCAACCCTTTTGCGACGCGCAGACTAAGCGCAGGAGTTCGCGAACACGCACCAATTGGGGTGTGGGATTATTTCTGAGTACATTTGTAATGAGATTTCTGGAGAGAGGCTGGCTGCGACCGAGTGTATCGCCGTCAAAAATGACGATTTCCGTTGCAGCGGAAGGGCTTGCTGGCGCACCTATTGACCTGGAATTGGCGTAATCGAAATTGCAGAAAGCATCCAGCGGCTCTTGACGTCCTGCCAGATTGAAACCACGCGAAGTCCCGAAGGAGTCGCCTGCCCAACTGTGGGTGCTTGAAAATGAAAAATGTAAGTCACTTTCATGTCCGCCCCCTCGGGTTGGACTTGCACTTCACCCAACGAAAACTCGCGTACGTCGGCACTCTTCCATTGCTCCAGCCAGCCTGCGCGATCAAACATTCGACCGTCCGCGGTTACTCCGACGAACGTGGCTGAAAGGTGGCTTTCCACGTTGATCCAATCCTTGCCCTGGATGGACTGCCACATCAGGCGCTCATTCTGCTCCGCGCCGGTAGCGTTCTTCCATGTAGGATGTTTGGGTTCTCCTGCACAGCCGGATGCCAGAATGCAGAGGCAAACCACAAAGGACACGAAGGGCCACAAAGGCAGGCCCTGTTTTCTGATTTTTGAAATTGGATCCATCCGTGGCTCACATTCGACTAAGGATAACAAAAAGGGCACAAAGATTAGCCTTTGTGCCCCTTCGTGTCCTTTGTGGTTAAGTGTTATTAATCCCCGAAAACTTCTTCCTTCTTTTCCTGCTTCGGTTCAGCTTTGGGAGCGGCCGGAGCGATGGCGCCCAGCGGAATGAAACCGCCCTGCGGTTCCGGCTTGGGCTCTTTCAGGATGTGCTCGCGATAGAGCGCTTCCATGCGGGCGTCCTCGGCGGTCTTTTTCATCTTCTCGTCGCGGGCACGCGTCTTTTCCTCACGCGCCGTCTTGGCGATGCCGAGATCGTCCAGCGTGGTGTTGCGTCCGGCATGCACATGCTCTTCGTTCAGGTTGAGCTTGTGCGTGCTCTGGTTCAGGCCCACGGCCTTGCCGCCGGCAAAGATTTCATGGCGTCCGTGCTCTTCATACCACTTGGTGAGCGTGGCCGTCATGTGCATCTTCTCAATGATGTTGCGCCAGCCCACGCCGGTGTTGTAGGCGCAGAAGCTGATCTCGCCTTCCTGGGTGGCGTAAGGAATAATGCACTGTTCGGTACGGCGGAAATCGTAGTTATAAAGGTCCTGGAACCACATTCCGGCGATGAACAGAAAATTCCAGCGATCAGTACGGCGCTTCTTGATGTCGTCCACCGTACGATCGACCGATATTTTGCCGTACTTCTCATCGGCCTTCTTGGTCGCGCCGAACGTTTTGTCAAACTTGCGCAGCAGATCGATCAACTTGAAGTGCTTCGGCGCCCTGAACGGATCATAGTTGCGGGCCAGCGCCAGCACCATTCCGAACACGGAGAGAAACCGTCCGCGGCCGGCATCATTGACCTTGGCCACGTCCTTTCC
>DATCAX010000253.1:0-3401 GCA_036512375.1 Candidatus Angelobacter sp.
AACGGTTGGGGCGCGATGCCTTCCTATGCGTCACAGATTCCGGTTGAGGATCGTTGGAAGATCATCGCCTACATTCGCGCTTTGCAGTTGAGCCAGAGGCCGGCGGCGCAAGCGGCCCAAACGCCGAGCATCAAGCCCGGCGGACAGGATGTCCGAGCTCCCGGAGGGAAGAAGTGATTCAAGCCGGATACACACCTCCGCGAGATTTGAAGCGAGTGAGCACTCTGGCGCTGGCCGTCGGCGCGCTGTTCTTCGCGCTGCTGGTTTTCGGCTTATTGGTTGATCGGACGCAGTTCTTTCATGCTTATCTGGTTGGATTCATCTTTTGGATCGGAATCACGATTGGCAGCATGGCGCTCTTGATGTTGCAGCATCTGACCGGTGGCGCCTGGGGACTGATAATTCGCCGCGTGCTCGAAGCCGCGACCCGCACGCTGCCGCTGATGTTGATGCTGTTCATTCCGGTGCTGGTGGGGTTGAATCAAATCTACACTTGGACGAACCGGGCGGAAATGGATCAGGTTCCGGTGCTGCGCGAAAGGGCCGCCCATTATTTGAATCCGGCATTCTTCATGACTCGCGCGGCGCTCTATTTTGCCATCTGGTCGCTGATGGCGCTTTTGCTCAACTGGCTTTCACTGCAACACGATCGCACTGCGGATCGCCGCTTCTCAAAACGTTTGCAGATGATTAGCGGGCCGGGACTGGGTCTGCTGATACTGACCATTACGTTTGCCTCGATCGACTGGGTGATGTCACTCGACCCGGCCTGGTCATCAACGATCTATGGATTAATCTTTGTAGCTTCATGGAGTTTAAGCGCGCTGGCTTTCGGCATTCTGGTAATGTCGTGGCTGGCAAAGCGCGAGCCGATGAATGCGGTTGTGCGCACCTCGCATTTTCATGATTGGGGCAATCTGATGATGGCCCTGGTAATGCTGTGGATGTATTTCGCATTCTCGCAATACCTGATTATCTGGTCGGGAAACTTGCCCGAAGAAACCGTCTGGTTCGTCGCGCGCAAACATGGCGGCTGGGGTGTAATTGCGCTGGGGATCGTCATTCTGCAATTTGTCTTTCCCTTCTTGACGCTATTGTCGCGCGCGGCCAAAAAGAGTCCGCAGCGGCTGGGGATGCTGGCACTATTGATTCTGTTGACCCGCGTGGTGGATGTAATCTGGCTGATCGAGCCGAGCTTCAATCGCGAGCATTTTCATTTGAGTTGGATGGATCTGGTGGCGCCGTTTGCGATCGGCGGACTCTGGATCGCGACCTTCGCGTGGCAGTTACAGAAGCGTTCGCTTGTCCCGATTAACGATCCACAGCTTGAGCAGGCGCTGGCCGCACATGCGGGACATTGAAGAACCGAAACGCAGTAGGCAGTAGGCAGTAGGCAGACGGCAGGGAAAACAGGTCAGTACCACCCGCGGTAGCGGGTGGGTAATGTGACAAATAAATGACTGAGAGAGATCACAAAGCCGGTCACGTGACGGAAACGCCGGACGCTTCTTACATCAAGAACGTCGATGTCACCCATGAGGTCAGCGACGTCCAGGTCTCTGGCATCGTGAAATTTCTCGTCGGACTCTCGGTGCTGACCATTGCCACGTTCTTTCTCACGTGGGCTTTGTTTCGCTCTTTCGAAAACGAAGCCAGGGAACCGCCGCCGTCGCCCATGGCGCTGACCGATAAAGATCGTCTGCCGCCTGAGCCGCGCCTGCAGGGCGCGCCGGGCTTCGCGGAAGATCTTGAGAAGGCCGCGGCAATTAAGAAAGAAGAGTCCGGCAATGCCATTACGGCCGGTGCCGCACAACCGAAAAACGCGCTGTACGAGATCAAGATCCTGCGCCGGCATTGGAACGACATACTTGAGAACGGCCCGGTCGATCAAAGCGGCCAGCGATACGGCCTGCCGATCGAAAAAGCGAAGGAAGAAATTTTGAAGCAGGGACTGCCGGTCCGGGCACAGACGGCAGTAAGCAGTAGGCAGTAGGCAGGAAAGAGAAGGCAATATGCAAAAGGCAGTATGCAGAAAACTCGCCGGCGTGATTAGCGCTGTGCGTTCCACCATTTACTTCCTGCCGTCTGGCTCCTGCCGTCTGCTTCCTGCAGTCTGCCTCCTGCTTTCTGCCTACTGCCTACTTGCTCTCGGGCAGCCCGGCATGCCGCAACCAAACTCGCCGCTTTACGGCGAGCGGCCAGGGTCCGGATCGGTGTCGTCGGGCTTACCAAAGGTCCTGAAGAGCGTCGGCATCGATCAGAGATTGAATGAGCAAATTCCGCTCGATGCCGTTTTCAGAGACGAGCAGGGGCACGACGTTCAACTGCGTCAGTTCTTCCAAGGCAAACCGGTCGTGTTGTCGCTGGTTTATTACACCTGTCCGATGCTCTGCAATCAGGTGATGAATGGAGAGATGGGCGCGTTCAGACAAATTTCATTCAATATCGGCGATCAGTTTGAAGTAGTAACTGTCAGCTTTGATCCACGCGAGACTCCGGAACTGGCCGCCGCCAAGAAGCGGACTTATGTCCAGGCCTACAACCGCCCCGGGGCCGAAGCGGGCTGGCATTTTTTGACGGGTGATGAAGCAAACATCAAGCGGCTAACCGAAGCTGTTGGTTTTCGTTACATCTGGGACGAACAAACAAAACAGTTCGCGCATGCGAGTGGCATCATGGTGCTGACACCGGAAGGGAAACTCGCGCGCTATTTTTATGGCATCGAGTATCCGCCGAAAGATTTGCGCCTCGGCCTGGTTGAAGCTTCGCAAAACAAGATCGGCACGCCCGTCGATGCGCTAATGCTTTATTGCTATCACTACGATCCGGCGACGGGGAAATATGGCGCGGTGGTGATGAATATCTTGCGGCTGGCAGGCGGAGTAAGTGTGGTCTTGATCGTCGGATTGTTACTGGTTCTGCGAAAGCGCGGCCGACACTCCGCAGATATGCCGGCGACAGTTGAGCAGTGAGCAGGAAACGTTAGATAAGAGAACTAAGTTCCAAGCACCAAGTAACTAACTATGCAATCCTGGCTTCCATTCCTTCCGGAAAGCGCGTCGACCCTCTCGGGCGACGTGGACGCCCTATACCTTTATCTTTGCGGCGTTACGCTCTTTTTCGCGCTTTTGATTGGCGGTGTTCTTGTCTTTTTCGTCGTTCGCTATCGCCGCCGCAACCCATTCGAGATCCCGCGACCTATCGAAGGTTCAATGAAACTGGAAACGCTGTGGTCGGTAATTCCGCTGCTGATCGCGATGAGTTTCTTCGTTTGGGGAGCCAGTCTTTATTATCGGGAGTATCGCCCGCCGAAAAACGCGATGGAAGTTTATGTGGTCGGCAAGCAGTGGATGTGGAAGTTCCAGCATGCTACGGGACAGCGCGAGATCAACGAGTTGCAC
>DATCAX010000254.1:0-6928 GCA_036512375.1 Candidatus Angelobacter sp.
CTACGATACGCGCGTTGCCAACCGGCTGATTGCGGATATCCTCGTTGTAAGTGATCGCTTTGCCGCCAAACATCCGCAGACGGTGATGAAGCTGGCTCAGGGCTGGATTGAAGGCGTTGAATTCATCCATACACAGCCCGCGCGTGCCTACAACCTTATCGGCACTATCAAGGATTTCAATATTCCTTCTGACCTCGCCAAGACCATGTTGGACGGCGTGAAGCTGGCGGACTATGCCGACAACACTTCTTTCATGGGTACGCAGGGCTCCAACTCTGACTACGCGAACATCTTCGGCATGGCCCAGGACATGTATCGCGAACTGCGGATGATCAAGCGCACGTCGAATGCTGAAGACAGCCTCGACCGCAGATACATCAAGCAGATGAATGGCAACTTCTCTACGGCTTCCACGGAGCAGCCCATTGAATACCACCAGCCTAGCAAGGGCGCCACGCCAATCGCCACGCAGCACCGTTCCATCTACTTTGATCCAGCTTCTGCGCATATGAGCCTGGATTCACGCGCCGTGGTGGATGAAGTCGGCGGCCAGATGCGCGCCTATGAGAACACCATTATCGATATTGAAGGCAACACTGACGCTACCGGCCAGCGCGGCTACAACATGCAACTCTCGCGACAGCGCGCCGATGCCGTTCGGCAATACCTGATGGAAAAGTATGGCTTCCCCGGCGCGCGTTTGCGCACCGTGGGCAATGGCCCGGACAAGCCGCTGGATTCAAACAATACGCCCGAAGGCCGCGAGAAGAATCGGCGCACCGATATTAAGCTGTACGCCAATCCGGGGCAGTAGCCCGGATCAAAACACGATGGCCGATCTGCTCACAATCCGAAAAGAAACTTCGCGCACTACCAAGCTCATTCTGGCCACGGTGGCCTGGGTATCGGTGGTGCTGATATGGTCGCTGATTACGCATTGGGAGCTGATCAGCAGTTACGTTTTTCCGACACCCCTTGAAGTGTTGAGCGCCTTTCCCAAGCTTCTTTCAGAAAATGACCTGCTGAAGAATGTCGGCATGAGCTGGTGGCGAATCGCGCATGCCTTCCTGTGGTGCATTGTGATAGCCATCCCCCTGGGCCTGTTCATGGCCAGCTTCCGCTGGGTGCATGACCTGATCAATCCCGTGGCCGAGCCCATGCGTTCCATGCCCATCACCGCCTTTCTTCCCGCCTTCATCGGCATCTTCGGCATTTACGAAACCATGAAGATAGCCTTCCTGTGGTTTGGCATGTTTTTCTACCTGTTGGCCGTGGTGGTGGAAGAAGTGAACCGCGTGGATAGCGCGCTTATTGAGACCGCTTACACGCTCGGCGCCAAACGCTATCAGGTTTTGTGGCTGATGTTTCGGGCCTCCATCCCGGGGATATTCTCGTCATTCCGCATTCTCTATGACATTGGCTGGACCTACGTGATCCTGGCGGAAATTGTGAACCGCAGCAGAGGCGTAGGCGCCATGGTGCAGTCGGCGTACGAATTCCACCGGCCAGATCTGGTTTATGCAGGGATCATCGCCATTGGCATAGCGGCTTTTCTTTTTCGCTTTTTGTTGACATTGCTGGAAAAGATTCTTTTCCCCTGGCGACAGGTCACCCAGTCGGGTTCAGAGTCCTCAGCTGCTGTAACCGGGAGCCGAGGTCGCAAGAAGGCGGTGAGCAATGGATAACAAGAAATCCAAAATCGCCATCAAGGACGTTTCGCGCATCTTCTTCTCTCCCCAGGGCGAAAGAATAGAAGCGCTGAAAGACGTCAATCTGGAAGTGGAAGACGCATTTTCTGCTGCCGGTCGTGACATCGGTGAATTCCGCGTGCTGCTCGGCCCCTCCGGTTGCGGCAAGTCCACTTTGCTGCGCATGATCGCCGGGCTGGACAAACCCACCAGCGGCCAGGTGCTTGTTAACGGAGAGATCGTCACTCATCCCGGCAAGGACCGCGGCATGGTTTTTCAGAAATACACTTCGTTCCCGTGGCTCACGGTAGCGGACAACATCGCTTACGGCATGAAGATCAACGGCGTTCCTGAGGCCCAGCGCAAGGAAACGGTCGACCGACTTCTCCAATCAGTCGGTCTCACAGAGTTCGCCAACGTGTACCCGGAAACTCTTTCCGGCGGGATGCAGCAGCGCGTCGCTATTGCCCGTACCCTGGCACTGCGCCCCTCGGTCATCCTGATGGATGAACCTTTCGGTGCGCTGGACGCCCAGACTCGCAGTGACATGCAACAGCTTTTGCTGCAAATCTGGGATGAAACCGCGTGTACAATTCTGTTTGTTACGCATGACGTGGAAGAGGCGATTTATCTGGCCGACAGGATCTTCATCATGAGTTCGCATCCCGGAACAATTGTGGAAGACGTGCACGTTCCGTTTGACCGGCCACGTGACCTCGGGCTGAAGGAGAAGAGCGAGTTCCATGATCTCCAGCATTACGTGCTGGGCCGTCTTAGAAGCGCTCCCGGAATTGGCGGCCATGTGAGGGTGAGTATCTAATGGGCTTCGGCGGCAGCTTTTCCGGTTCCAGCTTGCCGGACGCACCCGGCCCCGACGCGCCAGGCAAAGACATAAACTTCGTTAAAGAAGCTTTCAATATCCAGTACAACTGGATTGCGCTGGGTGGCGCCGCTGCTTTTGCGCTCGTTACCGGCACCGCCATTCCGATCGCTCTGGCCGGTGGACTCGAACTGATGTATTTGGCCGTGGTTTCGCAACACCCGCGCTTTCAGCGCCTGGTGCGCTCCTGGAAATTCGCCGAAGATCAGAAACTTCATGAACAGAAGCTGAGTGATATGCTGCGCAGTCTGCCTCCTGACATGCAGGGCCGTTACATTAAGCTGGCTGAGGTATGCCGTTCCATCCGCGGCAATTATTCCCAGCTCTCCTCGACTTCGCAGATTTTCGTGCAACAGATGGATAGCCGGCTGGAAGGATTGATCCACGGCTATGCCCGCCTGCTTTCTGCCGCGTTCCAGCAGCGCCAGTACATCAAGACCACAGATCCTGATCAGATCACCAGGGAAGTCGCCGCACTGCAACAGCACCTGAATTCCGATCCGCCCCGAGTTCAGGACATCAACAAAAAGCGAGTCGAAATCCTCAGCAAGCGTCTTGAAAAATACCAGAAAATCAATGAGAACCGGCAAGTAGTTGACGCGCAGTGCTCCGCAGTAGAGGACGTGCTCCAGTTGGTCCGCGACCAGTCCGTGACGATGCGTGATCCGCAACAGGTGAGCGACCAGCTGGCCAATCTGGTGCACGATGTTGAACAGACCGAGCAGACCGTACAGAAGGTGGAATCAATTTTTAGCGGCCTCACGCCGGAGATGGAAGGCATCATGCAGGATGCGGATTCTTCCGGCTCGAGCAGCAGTTCGCAGCGAACAAGAATTGGGAGTTAAGCGTAACTGCAGCGCCGAAGGCGCGAAATAAGGGTAGCCCAGCGCGGAAAGCGCTGGATGCAGGTAGAAAGCAAGTAAAGCCCCGCAGGGGCGGCACTTGGGAATTGTTGGTTCCAATGTCCTCACCCAGTACAGACAAATATCTTGACGCTCTTCCCCCCTGGGCGCGCGATCTCTCAGAAAAATACTATTCGCGCTCTTACGCCCTCTTTGTCCTTTACGGAAATGTGCGCGACCTCATTCCCTTTCGCCAGCCTACGGGGACAGACTTCCTCTCGCTTGATCAGTTTCTTTCTGGCGCATTGTTCGGCCAGCGCGACATCGTTCTGCACTATGATCGCGGCGGCCTGAGCTTCGGCACCACCGATTCCCAGGCTGATTTCCGCCGCGCACTGGAAGGCTATGATAGTTTTCATGGCACCAACTTCTCCCAGGGCGGCTTACCACGCAATCCGGACTCGGTACTCAACGTTCTCGACAATTACATGCGTCTGCGCATTGCCGATCGCAAGAAGATCGCCCTGGTCATCGACTTTGCTGAAACCATCGCGCCCGCGGGTGACATCTCAAGCATGTCTGCCGAAGACCGCAATTCGCTGGTCATTCTGAAGCGTTGGGCGCGCAACCCTGATTTCCTCAACGCGGACGTCACCATCTGCCTCATCTCCGAAAATCAGATTGAGCTGAATCAGGGAATCGTGCAGAATCCGGGCGTCGCGTCCATCGCCATTCCCCTGCCGGATGAAGGTGAAAGGCTGGATTTCGTGCGCTGGCAGCTTCTCACGCACCCACTTCCCCAGGGATCTGAAGTCAGTGATGAAGTACTGGCCAAGCTCGCTGCGGGGCTCAAGCGCGTGCAGTTACAGAGCCTGATTGCGCACGCCGTGCAGAACAAGCAGCCGCTAACATTGAAGTTCCTTAACGATCGCAAAAAGGAATTGATTGAGTCTGAATCCGGTGGTTTGCTCGAATTCATTCAGAGTCGCTTTGATCTTTCTTACGTCGCCGGCAATGACATGGCCAAGCAGAAGCTCAAGGATGCCGCCAGCGCCATCCAGTCCGGATACACTGACGTGCTGCCTATGGGCTACGTGATCTGCGGTCCCGTCGGTACGGGCAAAACATTTATCACCACATGCTTCGCCGGCGAAGTTGGAATTCCGGCAGTCACTCTCAAGAACTTCCGCAGCATGTGGCAGGGCGTTACGGAAGGCAATCTGGAGCGCGTGCTCAACCTGCTCAAGGCCATGAGTCCCATCTGTGTGATCGTGGATGAAGCTGATGCGCAACTCGGCGACCGGTCCAGTTCCGGGGACAGCGGCGTGAGCAATCGCGTCTTTGCCCAGATCGCGCAGTTCATGGGGAACACCGAGTATCGCGGCAAAGTAATCTGGTTTCTGCTTACCTGCCGCCCTGATCTCCTGCCTGTTGATCTGAAGAGGCAGGGGCGCGCTGAAGAGCATATCGCGCTGTTTTATCCAGATACGCCAGAGGAGCGCAAGGCGCTGCTTCGCGCCATGCAGAAAAAAGCCGGCATGGCCGCTTTCTCGCCGGAGATGGAGAAACTTTTCCTCGATAACTCAGGCACCCTTTCCGGCGCCGATATAGAAGCAGTGCTGGTCCGCAGCCGCATGCGCGCCGCGCTCGATAAGCGTACCGCCGTCACTGACGCCGATATCAAAGGCGCGCTGGAAGACTTTATTCCGCCCTCCTACCCCACTGAAATCGATCTCCAGAATATCGTGGCGGTGCTGGAGTGTACCAGCAAGAGCCTGCTGCCCAAAAAATACCACGATGCCGATCGTGGAGAATTGACCCGTCGCGCCAATGAACTGCTCATGCTTACCCGGCAGTCGGGCGAAGGATGAGTTGTTCAGTCCGCCTTGGCCTCAAAGAATTTTTTTATCCGCTCCCAATGTTTCTGCACGATCATCTCCGTGCTGAGGTGCCCGCCGCGCGCAAAAGAATTCAGTTTTACGCCCGTCTGATCTGCAAAATTCTTGACTGACTTGTAAGGAACGTAAGGATCGTCTTTGGCGTGGAACATCATGATCTTTGCTGCCTTGATTTCCCGCACATGGTATGCCGGGTTGTAAAAACGCCCACTGTGCAGCTTATGCCAGTTGCTGTCGGAAAGGCGATACCCGTTGCCGAACGCCTCGCGAATATAGGCGGCATAGCTGGGGTTTGATGTCTCCGCCTTTTCGGATTTGCCGAGAATTCTCCAGTCAACCACCGGGCAATTGGCAATCACCTTCTTCACGCGTTCATCGAGCGACGCCAGAATGGCGGCCGCGCCGCCAAAACTGCCACCAATCACAAAAATGTCATCCGGCTTCAATGCAAACCGCTGCCCGAAAGCCAACTCGCGAATGCCCTTCGGAAGCTCGTCAATCACGTCGAGAATATCTTTATGCGGTGACTGCTGTAAAAACTTCCCGCCGCTCTCCCATGATCCCCGGTAGCGTGGATAAAAGACCCAATATCCTTTTGCCGCCAGAAACGCCATCAACGCCTGTTTCCTCGGCATAGACGGCATGCCGTCGCACAAGATGACTACTTTCTGCCTCTTCCGTGGCCGCGCGGGAGGCAGAAATTCCGCCACAATCTCATTCTTGAATCGCGTCCTGAACGCCCAGCTCATTTCCCCTCAATCGCGTCCCATACTTTTTTCGTGTCCACGTTCTGGGTGTACTTCACAATCTTGCCGTCCTTGAAATTCCAGATGTGCGCGAACACCGCATCCATCGCACCGCCGGACTTCTTGTAAGTCCCAAGGTATCTACCAGTTACAATGATCGTGTCGCCGGCGTCATAAAACTGGTCCACCTCCGCGCGGTAGCCGTCCCACTCCGTGGCCAGGCGGGCAAAGACATTTTTCCCTACTTCTTCCATGCTGTGAAAGGTCCCGGCGTAGGGGAATCCGGCGGCTTCTGTCCATTCAAAGCGCGGGGCCAGCGCGGATTGAAGGTTTTTTGCGATCTGTTCGGCATCGCCCTTGTAAATTCCTTGGATTGTTTCCAGGTTTGTCTTCACTTGTCACCTCGTCCGTAACCGCTTGAGCGGTAAGCAGGTACCTGCGAATTCTAAGAAAAATCTAGGAATTCTAATCTTTTTCTTAGACAATTTGTAACGCTTGGACCATTTCGGGAACAACTATTACAGCACGCTTAGTGGCTCACCGGAATCGCATAGCAGTGAAACCGGTCAGGGAGAATCCAGAATGTATGATGCCATCGTTGTCGGCGCGCGCTGCGCCGGAGCGCCCACTGCACTTTTGCTCGCGCGCAAAGGATACAAAGTGCTGTTGCTTGATCGCGGCACTTTTCCCAGTGATATGCCCTTCTCCAATCATTACGTGCACCAGACCGGCTCGGCGCGCCTGAAGCGCTGGGGCTTGCTGGATGCTCTGAAAGCATCGAACTGCCCACCGATTGAAACAAACCATTTTGATTACGGGGCATTCTCACTTACAGGTTCGCCGGTTCCCGCGGAAGGCGGAGTCACTGAGGCAT
>DATCAX010000255.1:0-4167 GCA_036512375.1 Candidatus Angelobacter sp.
ATCCAGTTTCTTGCCCAGGGTCTCGGCAATGAATTGAGCTATCTCCAGGTTGCTGCGTTCTTCACCCGCAACGTGAAAGGTTTCCCCGTGGGTGCTGCCAGCAGCCGTGCGCGCTATTCCTTCCTTGCGTTGTAATTTCAAGAGGAACAAAAGAGCATCTGCCTGATTGCGAGCATGTATCCATTTGCGCGATCCAATAGTCCACTTGCCGGCGGCATCGCGCCTGCCATGGATGATTACCTTCTCGCCGCGCAGAATCTTCCGTATGCACATGGGCACAAACTTTTCCGGATGCTGCCGTTCGCCAATCAGGTTCATGGTTCTGGTACAAGTTACCGGCAGTCTGTAGCACTTCCACCATGCGAATGCGAGGGCTTCACCTCCAGCTTTGGAAGCCGAATAGGGGTTCGAGGGGCGAGTGGGGGATTCTTCAGTGAAATCAACCCCGTAAGGCGCGGGACCGTGGACTTCATCCGTAGACACATAAACAAAATGTTCCACGTGCAATGCTCTGGCTGCCTGAAGAGAGTTCATGGTCCCCAGCACGTTGGACATCACAAACGGCTCAGGGTCCTGGATCGAACGCTCCACGTGGGTTTCGGCACCGTTGTGAATGAAATACCGCACTCCGTCCAGGGCTTTCAGGACACTGACAGGATAGGCAGCCCGAAAATCATGGAAAACCATTTTTAGCCTCGAGTTTCCCTGCCACTCAGCCAGGCGTTCCAGTGATCCGGCGTAGCTCAATCGGTCCAATCCTACGATGTCCCAATCGGTATTCGCCATCAGGTGGCTCACCATGTGCGCCCCGGCAAATCCCGCGGCTCCCGTACAAAGTACCTTCTCTCTAGCCATTCATCTTCCCTTCGAATAATTTTACTTCGCAGTTCCTAAATTTCTCTTGTCCATATAAAAACAATCCGGCGGACAATCCGGTGGCATTGCCAGACTTGCTGGATGATAGATAGCCTTCGCATGATAAATGATTTTCTGCTGAAACAGACAGGCAAGGCGCTGACACGGCAACGGAGCCCGGTCAAAAAGCGGGGGACACCTCGACATTCGCTTCGCGCGGCCCAGTGACGCTGGAATGAACCTGGGTAGGGTCCTCGCCGGCGGCCAACTGGTAGAAAAGTTCCTCATACTGATCTGTAATGCGTTCCCAGTTGTAGAACGTTCGTATCCGCTCCGGAGCGCGCTTCCGGTAATCCTCGGCCAGCTCGGGCCGGTCTTCAATGAGCTGAATTTTTGCGGCGAGGTCGGACGCATCCCGGAACAAGAGTCCGTGGCCGGCCAATACCTCATCATTGAATGGGTTTTCATGCGCCAGAATACAGTTGCCGAAGCCCAGCGCCTTCAAGAGCGCCGGGTTTGTTCCGCCCATCATATGGCCATGGATATATGCGTATGAATTGCAATGAAGCTCTTTGATATGTTCAATGCTGTCCACATGGCCCAGAAAGCGAACGCGGTCCCCGGCATTGTTCTTGAGGTCGTCAATAAATCCGCTGCGGTAATTCGCGTCACCGGCAATGGCCAGCAGGCGTTTGGTCGATGCTTTTTTAAAGCCTTCCACAATCAGGGCAGCATTGTTTTCCGGCACCAGTCGGCTGGCGATCAGATAATAATTGCCCGGTTCAAGTCCATATTGACGGACAATCTCCGGGTTAGCCGACGCCTCAATGTTAGCCCCATAAGCAATGCAGGCTGACGGCGTCTTGAACTCGTCAAGATAGAGCGTGCGCATGGCATAAGCGTCTGTGACGATACCCTTCGGAAGTATCTTTCCTGAGAGCCGCGCATTCCAGTAAAAGTAACCCTTTCCAAGGCGGCCCCACTTGCCACGCTTCCACTCAATGCCATCCACGTTCAACGCGCAATTTTGCCGCAAAATTCTGGGAATAGCGCAGTGAAAGGCATTGGCAACATTGGTAATCAGCATCGCGTCCACCTTGCGCCGCTGCACATCCATCATGCAGGCCAGGGTGTGAGTCAAAGTGCCGAAGTTCTTGGTTTCAATGCTGGGCGTATAAATCAGGCGGACGCCCTTGTACACCGGGGGACGTTCTTTGAAAAGTGCCTTGCGGCAATACACAATCACATCGTGACCGCGTTTCACCAGCCGCGGCGCAAGTTCGACGAAAAATGTCTCCGTACCGCTGTACGTGGAAGGCATGCCCCGCCCGCCGAAGATCGCAAGCCGCAGCTTGCGTCCATAGATTGGATTGGATTTTGGCGCGTCTCTCATATTAGTCCTGGTCCCCGGCGCCGGCATCCATCGCGGCGTTTGCCTCATTCTTTGCTGATTCTCCTCAATCAAAAAAGTATTACTGATGATAGAAACTCTGCCTCTCAAGCAAAAGCGAAATATTCTGGGATATGAGTGCAACAATTCCCAGATAGGCAAACCCGTTTGCCCCATTGCAATCGACTACGATTCAACTGGAAGCGGTTTGATCCAGCCCCTTCTCATCTGCCATTCTCGAAGCAGAAACGGAGATGGCGCAGCCAAGCAGTCCAAGGTGAACCCAGGGGAAAGCCAGCAGCGTACCTTCCGTGGCTTGAAAAGCCACGCAGTAGACAGCGGCAGATGCCAATAGCGCAAAGAGTTCCGGGTTGGACTCCAACTTAAGGACAGTCTTGGACCGGCGATATAATGACACCAGGAAGGCAACAAAGACCACAAGGCCAACCAGGCCGGTATCGTGAAGAACGCGCATTTCAGTATTGCCGATCCAGCCTTGATCCTCCCAATCCGTCCCTAGCGACTGCCAATCGAAAGCAAGTTGAAAACTTGAGGTGCCGCCACCCCATACAGGATGTTTGAGTATTTCGTCGAGAGCTGATCCCACCTGTACTGCGCGGGTTAGCGTGTTGGGATCTGACGTAGGGTCGCTAATATCCACGGTGCTGAATCGTTCAGTATATTGGGAGAGCACGACGGGGAGTACAAGAAGAAGAGCGCACAACGTGGCCTGGGAGATGCCGAGCAGCATTTTTCCGGTCAAAAGCCGCTTTCTTATACTGAAAATCGCTACGATTAGCAGGCCAATGAAGGTGGCTCCCAGGGCGCCTCGAGAAAGGCTGATCGCCATCCCCGCAAAAGTCAACGCAAAGCCAACCAGAAACCGCCTGCGCCGGTCATACAAATACGTGACGAGCATCATCACTGCCAAGGCCCCGCTGTAAGAGCCAAGGATATTAGCTTCAAATTGCAGGCCGTACGTGGCTGCAATGTCTCCATATTGGCCGACGGTAACGCCCAATTCACTGCCGAGAATAAGGTTGGAATAGAAACAAATGATGCCGTACGCCACCGTCACGCTACCGATCGCCAGCAGCGCCATCATAGCTTTGCGTAAATCCTTACGATCTTCCACCAGGACACGTAGAAAAAAATACGCGAGGATGACAAGCACCTGCTCCAACGCCCACTTGATGGTCTGCTTTGGGTCAATCGACATGAACAGAGAACTGAAAATGTTAAGTCCAGCGTAGGCCATCAGCACATAGTCAGGCCAGATCCACTGGACAGGCTGGCGGCGCCTCTTGTTCAAAAACAGGATGCTGATACATAAGGCCCCGCAAATCAGGTGTTCGGGCCGGGCCTTAAGACCGCCAATGTCAACGTATAGACGTGGAATGGCTGCAGCCAGGATCAGCGCAATGACCGCTGCGCTGGCACTGGAAGATAACCAGACCATGGCAATCGGAACAGCCATGGCTACAACAACTAAAAGAGCAGTGACGCCGGATGCGTCAGGCCACAGGAGAAGCGCCGTGGCCGTGATGAAAAACAAAAGAGGCGTCGGGTTGGGAATAGACGCGGTTGAAGAACCAATTTTCATTCAAGTAGAAAGGCGCTCTGAATGTCTTTACATTAACATAATCTCACTGCGGGCCGCGATTGCCTCCCGGTAGCAGGTCCCGGACGGTAATCCAGATTTGCCGGGCTTCGCCCAACTTCAGCAATCGCGCCAGAAACAGGTAGATTGCTGCGCTGATTGCCATCAGCGTCGCGGTCACCGCCAGTCGAACTATTGTGCCGCCTGAATCAAATGATCCATTTAATAAATGCAGGCTAAGCCAACTGATCACTCCCATTCCAAAGGAAGCGACCACTGTGCGGAACAAAAACTTAACCAGGTCCCAGTCCAGATTGAGCAA
>DATCAX010000256.1:0-5458 GCA_036512375.1 Candidatus Angelobacter sp.
CCATTTCTCGATCCCCGAATCGTCGATTTTTCCGCACGTCTGCCCGAGCAGTTCAAGCTGCACGGATCGCAGTCGAAATACGTCCTGCGCCGCCTGATGCAGGATAAGTTGCCGCCACAAGTTCTGACCCGGCCAAAGATAGGGTTCGACATTCCGGTCCACGACTGGTTCCGCGGCGTCCTTCGGCCAATGTTGCTGGATACGCTCTCTTCGCAATCCGTCCGCGCCAGCGGGTTGTTCAAGTGGAGCGCCGTGGAGCAGCTGCTCAACGACCATCTGGAGCGAAAAGCAAATCTGGGGTATCACTTATGGGGTTTAATGGTGTTGTTGTTATGGATGAAGCAGTGGAACATCGGGCTGGCGAGCAGCGAACCAGCGCTGAGCGAAGCCGTCCCCACGGTGCTGGACCAGGTTGGATCGTTGTAGCTGCAGCCTGCTTCGTCTTCCTGATCAATATTGCCAGCCCGCCGCGCCTGATGGATGACGTGGATGCGGTGCAGGCGCAAATCGCCCGCAACATGCTCATCTCCGGTGACTGGGTCACTGCGCGCCTGGATGGCGTCGGCTACCTGGAAAAAGCTCCCCTGGTTTACTGGATGATGGCGGCATCCTACAAAGTTTTTGGAGTAAATGACTGGGCGGCGCGACTCCCACTGGCGCTTGCTGTCGTGTTGCTGTGCTTTGTCACTTATCGCTTCGGTCGATGGGCCTTCGACGAACAAGCAGGCACGTTCGCGGGAATCATTCTGGCAAGTTCCGTCGGGCTTTTCTTGTTTACCCGCATCCTGATTCCCGACGCCGTGCTTACTCTCGCTATCACCGGGGGAATCTGGGCATGGCTGCGCCTGCTGGAGCCTGACGAGGAGCATCCTCACCGCTGGGCCGCCGTGATGGGCTTATGCTTTGGCGCGGGCCTGCTGCTCAAGGGTCTGATCGCAGTAGTGTTCCCGGTGCTGGCAGGCCTGGCTTTTATGGCGATCACGCGCCAGTTGTTTTCATGGACTGCATGGAAGAAGCAAGATCTGTGGCTGGTGGCAACCATTGCTTTACTGATTGCGGCACCCTGGCACATACTGGCGACCATCAACAATCCACCTGCTTTTGCTTTTTCACTGCATAGCGGTCCCGGTGAGTATCGTGGGTTTTTCTGGTTTTACTTTTTCAATGAACACCTTCTGCGCTTCCTGAACATGCGCTATCCGCGCGACTACAACACGGTCCCGCGTGTATGGTTCTGGCTGTTGAATCTGGTCTGGCTGTTTCCCTGGTCGGTATATCTTCCAGCCGCGATGAAGGAGTCTTACACTGCGCAGTCCCGCGCCAGCAGGGCAAGGCTCATGGCCATCTGCTGGATTGGCGTGGTCATGGTTTTTTTCACCTTTTCCACTACGCAGGAGTATTACTCCATGCCGATCTACCCCGCACTGGCCTTGCTGATTGGATCGGCGCTGGCTTCACGCGACACGCGTTTGCGGGTTGGCACATGGATTTTGCAAGGCATTTCAGTCGTGGTGAGTGTTGCGCTGGCTGTTGTTCTTCTCATGGTCTGGGGCCAGCCGGCAACCGGCGATATTTCCAGGGCGCTGACGCAACATCCGGAGATGTACACGCTTTCCATGGGGCACATGGGAGACCTTACACTTGGCGCCTTCGCCTACCTGAGGATGCCGCTTGCGCTGGCTGTCATTGCGTTTGCTGCTATCGCACTGGGACTGGCGCTGTGGCGCAACAACATTCGCCGGACAGTCATGGTAGTAGCCGCTGGAATGATCATTTTCTTTCAGGCAGCCAGGCTGGCCCTGGTTCGCTTTGACGCTTATCTGGGTTCGTATCCGCTGGCGCAAAGCCTCATGCAGTCACCGCCCGGACAGCTGGTGGAAGCAAACTCTTATTATGCGTTCTCCTCAGTCTTCTTTTACACCGGCCGCACGGCCTTGCTGCTCAATGGCCGCAACAACAACCTTGAATACGGATCGTATGCGCCGGGCGCTCCCAATGTATTCATCGACGATGCGAAGTTCAGCACGTTGTGGCGGTCGCCTTCGCGCTATTACCTGCTGGCGTACGGAGACGAAAAAGCGCGCCTTGAAAATCTGGTCGGGCCGGCCAACCTCAGAGTAGTGGCTGAGAACGCCGGCAACTATCTCTTCACGAATCTGGCAATCTCCTCAGGCCAGAAATGATGCTTTGGGGAGAGAGCATAAAGCTCGCACTCGACGCGCTAGGCGTGGACAAGATGAAGGCTTTCTTGACCATGCTGGGCGTGATGATTGGCAGCGCGTCGATTGTGCTGGTAATTACGATTGCCTCCACCGGAAAAGCCTACGTCGTGGGCCAGATAGAAGGCATCGGCGCAAATCTGGCGTATGCCGCGCTTGATCGCAATGGCGTGCCCACGGTGCCGGGTGACGAACTTTCCTCCGGCGATCTCGCGGCGGTCCGGCAATCGCTTTCCATGGTCACGGCCGCAGCCGGAACCTACGATATCCCTTTTGACTTCAGGCTTCGCGGCACAACGGTGCGCGCGCGTCTGGTGGGAGTGACGGAAGAGTTCCAGAAAATCCGCAACCTGCTCATGGTCTCAGGGCGGTACTTTGACGAAGAGGACTTCGTTTCCCGCGCCAAAGTTTGCCTGGTAACGGAACATATTGCGCACAACGTCTTTAACAGCGAACCCGCAACTGGTCGCTCACTGCAACTGGAGCACCTGCGCTGCACCATCGTCGGCATATTCCGGGAAGGCGTGCCAACGTTCGGGCAATCAGAGATCCAGGACGAAACCGTGCTGGTCCCCTTCCCCCTGATCAAGACCGTAACGGGCGACGATTTTCTTCAGGTCATTTACGCCCAGTCAGCCTCGTCCGATGAAGTGCCGGTGATGACTTCTGAAATGGATCGCCTGATTCACAGCCGCCACCGCAAGGCGGCACGCTATGCCGTACAGAATCTGTCTTCAGTGCTGCGGACGGTGCACACCGTTTCCCTGGCCATGAGCCTGGTACTGGTGGGCGTGGCTGTCCTCACTCTGATTACAGCCGGAACGGGAATCATGAACATCATGTTTGTAAACGTTGCCCAGCGGACACATGAGATCGGTATTCGCAAAGCTCTGGGAGCGCGGACTGTGGAGATAAGGTTGCAGTTTGTGCTGGAAGCAGCATTCATCAGCTTGTCAGGGGCGATCATCGGGGTGGTTATTGCTTTGGGGATGATCTGGTTTGCTTTTCGCCTGATTGAAGGCGCTGTGCCGCTTTCAGTATCATGGATCGCAGTATTTTTCGCGCTTCTGCTTTCCACCAGCGTCGGAGTGCTTTTTGGATATCGTCCGGCCAACGCCGCAGCGCAGTTGAATCCCGTGGAAGCGCTACGCGTGGATTAGCGCAACGTCTAGGACAGAATGTCTGTAATAAATCTGGCCGTATGTTTCTGGTACAGGCACCGTAGAACCCACCAGAACCGTGCGTTTCCTACCATTCGCGCTTTTCGCGCATTAAGCGGTATGGAGAGCTTCAATCCGCCGATGAGAAGCCGCGCCGCTTCGTCGTGGTCGGTTGGTACAAAGACATAGGCATACGTCACTGTTTTGGATTTGCAGAGCGTTGCGAGGCTGATTCCCAGTTCACGCTTTACTCCCTCCATGTAGATCTCGCGTGCAATGGTCAAGGCATCATCGCCAGGTACGGATTTAATCCAATAATCGCCCTTCTTGGCGATCAGGAGGTTCTCTTTCGAAACCCAGTGCACTTGGTTGGGCCAGCTTTGCGTGTTCAAGAACTTTCGGAAACGCACAGTCGCTTCCTCGAGAGATCTGGGGATTAATAATGCGTCGGCGTTCACTCCCGAAAGATAACATTTTTACGCCGCCTGCCCCGCACTGAACCCTGATGCCCAGGCCCACTGAAAGTTGAAGCCGCCCAGGTGGCCGGTTACGTCCACCACCTCGCCGATGAAATACAGCCCCGGCACTTTGCGGCTTTCCATGGTTTTTGCGGAAAGTTCGTTCGTATCCACACCGCCGGCAGTGACCTCGGCTTTCGCGTATCCCTCGGTACCCTCAGGCGTGACTTGCCAGTTGTGAACGCGCCGCTCAAGGTTTTCCAGAGCATGGTTGCTCCAGCCTTGCGGCGGGTGCCCATCCAGCCAGCGATCGGCCAGCCGATGCGCCCACACAGCCCGGAATGCCGCTTTCGCTGAAGGCAGATCGCGCTTCGCTTTTGGATCGCGCAGTGTTGCGGTCAATTCGAGATCAGGCGCCAGATCCAGCGTGACGACCTGCGACGGCTTCCAGTAAGAAGATATTTGCAGGATTGCCGGTCCGCTCAGGCCGCGGTGCGTGATCAACATTTTTTCGCGAAAGCTCTGCGCGCCAATCGAGGCCGTCACTTCCGCCGATACCCCGGCAAGATCGCAAAACTGTGCAACGTCATCTTTATTCAATGTGAACGGAACCAGAGCAGGCCGGGGCTCCACAATCTTCAGCCCAAACTGCCGCGCCAGATCGTAGCCAAAACCGGTCGCGCCCATTTTGGGGATAGACAGCCCGCCGGTGGCGATGACCAGCGACGCGCCGTGAAACTGGTCGTCACCGGCGTGCACCAGAAAACCAGTATCACGTGTGACTTGCTGCACGTTGACATTCGTCTGAATCCGCACGCCGGCGGCACGGCACTCCGTTTCAAGCATTGTCACGATCTGCTGCGCTGAACCATCGCAAAAGAGCTGTCCCAGAGTCTTCTCGTGATAGGCGATGCCGTGCTTCTCTACTAGCGCAATGAAATCAGCAGGCGTGTAGCGCGCCAGCGCGGACTTGGCAAAGTGCGGGTTGGCGGAGATGAAATTTTCCGGCCGGCAATGGAGGTTGGTAAAGTTGCAGCGCCCGCCGCCGGAGATCAGGATCTTTTTGCCGAGGCGCTCGGCCCGCTCCAAAACGGCCACGCGCCGCCCGCGCTTGCCTGCCTCAATGGCGCACATCAGGCCTGCCGCCCCGGCGCCAAGAATAATCACGTCGAATTGTGAATTCATGAAAGGTTAGTGGCGCAACGCAATCACGGCAACCACGACGACCAAGCCGATCGTCATTACAATGTTCCACGCCAGCAGGCCCAGCAGCCAGCGGCGCAGACGCTCCTCGCGTCCGGCGGCCACATTGTTGAGCGTTTCAAGGTCAGACTTGAGCTGGAGCACATAGCCTTTGATCTGGTCAACGTCGGCGGCAAGCAGTTGCACCGGATCAGGGCCGGAGGATGCTCCCGGCTGCGCTTGTCCCTGCGCGGCGCGGGATTTTAGCGAGTCGCGCAGAACCTGTCCGCCGTGTTCCACCGCGATGGGCGCCAGCATGCGTAAAATAGAAGATAACCATCCCATTGAGTTCCCTGCTTTTCCGCCGTGAGTGCGGTATAACTGGCAGCGCCGATCTACTGTTCCATTCGGCAGGTTCATTCGACCACGTTCATTAAAC
>DATCAX010000257.1:0-3457 GCA_036512375.1 Candidatus Angelobacter sp.
GTTCTCCGCATACCTGCTTACATCGAATACTCAGTCGCTCATGTGCCACAGGATGCCTGCCGGTTGTATCAGACCGAGAAACATCACCGAAATAGAATGCGAGTCTACGTCCTGGAAATATGCGCTGTGGCTCTCCTCTCATAGTCGTTGCGACTAATTCTTCATCTGAACCAGAAGCATGCGGAGCCCTGTCCTGGAGGAGACACCGTGGGACAGCATCGGTGGCATGTAAACGAAAGAGCCAGCCTCTGCTTTCATCTTGTCCGTCCCTAACTGCAGCTCGGCTTCGCCTTCCAGGAAATAGAGAACAGCAGGTGTTGGGGCGGAATGTGCCGAGAGTTCCTCGCCCGCCGCAAAGCCGAACAATGTCACGTTGACCTTCTCGTCTTTGTACAGGACGCGACTTAAGATGCCCTTTTCGGGCAGTGTGAATTCCTGCTGCAGATTTGCGAAAAATGTATAGTCCATGCGCTGCACCCTCGTTTCACTCTTTTTCCGTAGACGTTGCCGGCAGCGTCTTTGACGGCGGTAGGCCGATCAGAGACGCCGCATTTATATTGGCAAAATACTTACCGACCTGCGAGCGTAACGGTGCGTTCTTCGCTCCTATCACGCAACGACACGTCCGTTCCCTCCGGCCTCTCTATGGTGTAAGAATGCCCAGTGAGTAATCCGATTACGAACCATGCGAACAATGCTGCTCCAATCGCGAACAGGATGTCTCCGGGGACTCTCATCCAACGCAGGGACTGCATCGTGCTTGACTGCATGAACTCACTGGAACGCGCGTACCATGTTCCGTGTTCAATGGATGCCCAGGCTTGCAGCAGCCCGACCGGCAACATGCTGAGGATGACCATGAAGATCAAGCCAAAGTTCAGAGACCAGAAGGAGAGTTTCAATGGAGTCTCTTTCCATTTCCTGCCGGGATTCAGCGCACGGAAGCAAAACAGTGTGAGACCGAGACCGAGCATCCCGTACACGCCGAACAGAGCGGTGTGTCCATGGACCGGGGTCAGGTTGAGTCCCTGGACGTAATAGAGGGAAATGGGCGGATTGATGAGGAAGCCGAATAAGCCCGCCCCCACGAGATTCCAGAATGCAACCGCGACGAAGAAGTAGATGGGCCATTTGTAGTTGGCGATCCATTGAGACTTCTTTGTCGGTTGCGCGAGACGGATGTTCTCCCAAGCTTCATAGCCAATCAAAGTTAACGGCACAACTTCAAAAGCGCTGAAGATCGCACCCAGGCCAATCACCGCTGGTGTCGCACCCGCGAAGTAGAGGTGATGAAATGTACCGATGATTCCGCCGGACAGGAAGATGATTGTCGAGAAGAGAGCAGCCTTCGTTGCCGTCCGAATTTCGATCAACCTGAGCCTCGTGAAAAGGAAGCCGATCACCACAGTCGCGAATACTTCAAAGAAGCCTTCCACCCAGAGGTGAACTACCCACCAGCGCCAGTATTCGGCAGTAACGAGATGACTGCGCTGACCATACATCAAACCAGCCGAATAGAAGAGCGGGATGGCAATGCTGGAAATGAGGAAGAGTGTTAGGAGCGCGCGATCTTCGCTCTTGCGAACAAGTGCTGGTTTGAGAGCCGCAACCATCAGGACAAGCCACAGCACCAAGCCTACGAAGAGCAGGATCTGCCAGAAGCGTCCCAAATCCACGTATTCATAACCTTGGCTGCCAAACCAGAACCACATGTTGCCGAGACGCTGCTGGATACCCAACCACTCGCCGGCGAGCGATCCGCCAACCACCAGGATGAGTGCACCGAAGAGTACGTTCACGCCGAGTCGTTGATACTTGGGCTCGTGGCCACTGACGGCCGGCCCAACGTAAAGACCTGTTGCCAGCCATGACGTTGCGATCCAGAAGATAGCGATTTGCAAATGCCAGGTTCGCGTGACGGCGTAGGGCAGGTACTTGTCGAGAGGAAAGCCGTAGAAACCGTGGCCTTCGACTCCGTAGTGGGCTGTCAGGATGCCCATCAGAATCTGCACGCCCCATAGGATCACTACCACGTAGAAGTACTTCAACGTCGCACGTTGCGAAGGAGTCGGTTTGAATGCAAGAAACGGATCCTTCTCTGGATAAGGCCCATGAACCAGTTCCTTTTCCTGCGACGCATACCACCAGACCAGGCCACCGATTCCCGCGAGCAAACCGACGAAGCTCAATACGCTCCAGAGGACCGCGCCTGAGGTTGGAACATTACCAATCAGTGGCTCATGCGGCCAATTGTTTGTGTATGTTGTCTCAGATCCAGGGCGTTCCGTGCTGCAAGCCCACGATGTCCACCAGAAGAACGCAGCAAGCTGATGCTGCTTTTCGGGGTTGGTTAACGCGCCATTGGGGATGGCGTATTCGGATCTGCCGGTGGCAAAAACGTCGGTGTAGTATGCGCGAAGCTGCTCAAACGCGGCTGCGCGGTCGGCACTCAAGGTGACGCGGTTGCGCGAGACGTCGTAGGTGTTGGTGCGCATCTCGCGAATCAGGCGAGCCTTGAAGATGGCCTGTTGGTCGGGCCCAAGAGCGGCAAAATTGGCCGCCCCAGCCCTGACAGCCCAGGTGTTAAGCAAGATCTCCGATTCCCGGTGCAGCCAATCCGCGCTCCAATCGGGTGCGACATAAGCGCCGTGGCCCCAGACTGTGCCAATTTCCTGGCCGCCGATCGACTGCCATACTCCTTGTCCGTCGGTGATCGAACTTCCAGTGAAGAGAAGCTGCCCGTCGGTGTTGTACACGTCTGGGATGGGAGGAGCTTCGCTGATCATCTTCCTGCCGACTCCTCCGAGAACGGCAAAAGATCCAATGATGACGATGGCCAGTGCTACCCAATACCGCTTGTAGGACATGATTCTCCCTTACTCAATTAGGACGAAAATAGTGCGTAATACTCCAGAATGCGCCAAGAGGCCAATGTGCAGGTCTCTGCGCCAAGTAACCCACATGAAACCGGAAATGGGATGCGACAAAGGTCATCGGAGGTCCTTCTGAAGCAGTTGCACTGATGCAACATTAGTGTTCAACCTAAGGGGAACGCAGGGACTTAGGTCACTATCCGGCAAATTAATTCAAAAATGCCGAGATTCATCGTCATAGCAGGAAACGGGTGTCATGGTGTGATTAAGATCACTCCATAAGGAGCGGGACCGTTCTTCCTTTGCAGAGTTTTATGTGGGGGCTGTGCATTGTGCTCGTCTAATTCTCAGGTGCAAATGCCGGACGGCCCAGAAAGAAGGTGAACATGAGATTCAAAGCAAATAGAAGCACTCCACCCAATTCCAACATGCCGGAAACGGGCAGCACCTTCCATGCGAACGAGACCATACCTTCATATGCGAGGGGCTCAGAGGAAACGCGCAGCAGGCATCCAGTCTGAAGACATAGCAGACTGAAAAACATGAGGCGTTTGCTGAAAATGTTTTGAATTCCGGCAAAGTGA
>DATCAX010000258.1:0-4316 GCA_036512375.1 Candidatus Angelobacter sp.
TGGCCGATGCAATTTTCAGACGGCTACTTCACCCTCCAGGCCTTTGCCTGCCCGGGCGACAAATATTTTTACATCGTTGACCAGAATAAGCCGGTGCCGGATCCGGCTTCCCGGCTACTGTCGGAAGGCGTCCACGGACCAACCGAGATTGTCGATCCTGAAAAATTCGCCTGGAATGACACGAACTGGCACGGCCTCCCGCTGCGCGACTACGTGATTTACGAGCTCCATATAGGCACGTTCACGCCGGAAGGCACGTTCGATGCGGCCATCGCGAAACTGGAGTATCTGAAAAAGCTTGGCGTAACCGTGATTGAGATCATGCCGGTCGCGGCTTTCCCTGGCACACGGAACTGGGGGTATGACAGCGTATCGCCTTATGCGGTACAGGCGAGTTATGGCGGTCCTGACGGGCTCAAACGCCTGGTCAACGCCGCGCATGCAATCGGCATGGCTGTGATGCTTGACGTGGTTTACAACCATCTTGGCAATGAAGGCAACTATCTGCGCCTATTTGGCCCCTATTTCACCGGCAAACATCAGACGCCCTGGGGCGAAGCCATCAATTTCGATCAGCCCGGCTGTGAAGGCGTGCGCCGTTACTTTGCTGAGAATGCGCTCTTCTGGGTGCGTGAATATCACATGGATGGTTTGCGCCTCGACGCGGTACAGACCATCAAGGACGATTCCACAAGACACATTCTCGCCGAAATCACAGCCGATGTCTCTGCACTGGCCGCCGAACTCGGCCGCAAGGTTTGTGTCATTGCTGAAACCGATGAGAACAATGCCACCATGGTGCGCCCAGTTGATGCCGGCGGCTTTGGCCTGGACGCCATCTGGAGTGATGATTTTCATCATGCCATCCATTCGTTCTTCACCGGCGAGCGCAAAGGCTATTACCAGGACTTCGGCCGCCCCGAGCAAATAGCCCAGGCCCTCACGCACGGCTTTGTCTTTCAGGGTGAACCATTCCAGTTCTGGAATGGACGCCCACGTGGCACCAGCAGCGCCTGCATGCCTGCTGCCGCGCACGTGATCTGCATTCAGAACCACGACCAGGTCGGCAATCGCGCCCGCGGCGAGAGGCTGACAGCGCTCATCCCTCGCGGTGCCAGAATGCTTGCCGCCGCACTGCTTCTGCTTGCCTCGGAAACGCCGCTGCTATTTATGGGCCAGGAATATGACGAGACCAATCCTTTTTTGTTCTTTACCGACTATGGCGATCCCGCGTTGCAGCAAGCCGTGCGTGAAGGTCGCAAACAGGAGTTCAAAGACTTTGATTTCGCCAATGATCAGGTGCCTGATCCGCAGGATCCCGCGACCTTTGAGCGCTCAAAACTGAACTGGCAGCTCACGCAAGGTGAAAACCCGATGCTGGATTGGTATACGTCTTTACTGGCGTTGCGCAAAAAGTTTATTAAAGCCTGCGAGCCTACCTGCGAGGCCAAACTGATCGATGGCGTGATCCACATGCAGGTTCCTTGCGAAGAGCCCACGCTCAAAGTGTTTGCGCGCGTCCAGGGCGCGGCGGCTCTTCCCGAACTCGGCGTCGGTTGGGAAAAAGCTCTGGCCGAAGAAGAAGATGGCTATGCCGTAAGCGTGTGGGTGGAAACTTTGGACACGCGTTAGCTTTGTTTTTGATCCCGACACCGGAGGTGGAGGGAACCCTATCACAACGAGAGATTTCAGGAATTACTGATCCTGTCCTTCTTGGTTTTGTCGCTACAGGGTTCCCTCGTTCGCTTCGGGATTACAGAAAAAAGCTACCTTATCCCCACCTGCCCTTTCACCGAATCGATCAGTTTCTTCGAATCCCATCCCACGCCATCTTTGAACACCAGTTCCACATTTTCAATGTCCGCAATCTTGCTCGATGGGTCGCCCTTCACCAGCATGATATCTGCCTGTTTGCCCGGCGCCAGTGAGCCAACGTGATCGGCTTCGCCCAGAAACTGCGCGCCATTGAGCGTTGCGATTTTGATCGCTTCCAGCGGCGTGAAGCCTGCATCTACCAGCAGCTCCAGTTCACGGTGGTCGCCAAAACCGGCAATCACGCCGCCGATGCCCGTAGGATCCAGTCCCGCCAGCAGCGTTCCTCCGGCCTTCACGAACGCGCGCTCAAATTCCATCTCGCGTTGAAACATCACAGGCCATGGGCTCTCTTTGTTTTGCGCAATGCGCGTGCGGTTCCCCTGGTACGCTTTGCGCGCGTCATCGCTCACCATATCCAGCACTTTCTGCGGCACGTCCGGGCGCGAAGGAACAAACTGTTCAAACACCGGCAGGGTTGAAGTCACAGCCACGTGTTTATCGATGAGCATCTTGATGGTCGTTTGAATCGGCTCGCTGGTAACTTCCAGCTTGGCGGCCGCCGCAGCAGCCTGGGTTGGGTTAGGGCAGACGTCAGGCTTTTTGTCGGGATGAAATTCTGTGTCCACCGTCAGCCCGTGTTCCAAATCGTCAATGCCAAGCTCTGCAGCCTCGCGAAAGCCGATGGAGCAAAGATGTCCCGTGACCTTGATGCCATGCTTGTGCGCCGTATCAATCACGGCTTTCAACTCGGCGCGTGTGATGTAGTTATAAACCTTGAACGAGCGCGCGCCTTCGGCTACCCAATACTCCACCGTGCGGCTTGCATCGTCTGGCCCGGTGAGCTGGTGCAGCTGCAAAAGCGGGATGCCTTCGCCTTCCATGTAAGGACCGGTGGCGTTGATCTTTGGGCCGGGCATTTTCCCCGCGTCCACCGCCTTCTTGATTTCCAGATCGGTATAAGGCTCCATGCTGCCGGTGGTGCGGATCGTAGTCACTCCAAGGGCCAGGTAGAGTCGCGGAAAACTGAATGGCATATCGTGATACAAACTGCCACCGCTGGGATAAAAAAGATGGTCATGCATGCCTACTAACCCGGGCAGTGCAGAGTATCCCGTCATGTCGATGCGATTCGCATCAGCCGGCACCGGCACCACTCCTGCATTGCCGATGGCCGTAATCTTTCCGCCGGAAATCACGATCGTCTGGTCAGTCTTCGCCGCCGTGCCGGTCCCATCAATCACGCGCACGTGCTCCAGCGCTACAACCGGCGACTGCACGCGGATGAAGTCTTTCATCGTCGGCTGAGGTTGTGGCTGGGCGAAACAGAGAGCCGCACTACAGAGAACGGCCAAAGCAAACCAAATCCGTTGCATGATCCACCTTTCAGGAAACTTCGAAGCATACTCGGCAGAGCATCTGCCGCGCAACCCCGTCACCGCTGTGGCCCTCTCGCAGATGTTAGAATGAAGACTAAGCCCATCCTCATGGACCGAGCACACATCCGCAATTTTGCCATCATCGCCCACATCGATCATGGCAAATCCACGCTTTCTGACCGGCTCCTGGAGCTGACGGGATCGCTCGCCTTGCGCGAGATGCAGGAACAGGTGCTTGACGCGATGGACCTGGAGCGCGAACGCGGCATCACCATCAAGGCCCACGCCGTCCGCATGAAGTACACGGCCAAAGATGGTCAGGAGTACCAGCTCAACCTGATTGACACCCCGGGCCACGTTGATTTTTCTTATGAAGTTTCGCGCTCACTGGCCTCCTGCGAAGGCGCCCTGCTTATAGTCGACGCCTCACAGGGTGTGGAAGCGCAAACGTTGGCCAATGCTTACCTGGCCATCAATCACGGCCTGGAAATTATTCCCGTCATCAACAAAATTGATCTTCCCAGCGCCGACATCCCGCGCGCAAAAGAAATGATCGAGCAGACCGTTGGCCTGGATACGAAAGACGCCATGTTGGTAAGCGCCAAGAGCGGGCTCGGCGTGCCGGAGTTGCTGGAAGCCATCGTCAATCGGCTGCCGCCGCCCAAGGGAGATCCCAATAATCCTTTGCAGGCTCTTATTTTCGATTCGTGGTTCGATCCCTATCGCGGCGTCATCGTTCTGGCGCGGCTTTTTGAAGGCACTCTGCGCAAGGGCATGAAAGTGCGGCTGTGGTGGAACGGAAAAACGCTCGACGTGGAAACCCTGGGAGTGCTCACTCCCAAGCCCGTGGAAATTGATGAGCTGGTTGCGGGCGAAGTGGGATTCATGGTCGCCAACAACAAGACTGTTTCTGACACCAAGATTGGCGACACCATCACTGACGACGCGCGTCCCGCCATTGAGCCGCTTCCGGGCTTTGAAGAACTCAAGCCCATGGTATTTGCCGGACTCTATACGGTGGACGCCCACGAACACACAGCGCTCCGCGAGGCCCTGGAAAAGCTGCGGCTCAATGACTCTTCTTTTTTCTTCGAGCCGGAAAGCTCCGCCGCGCTCGGCTTTGGT
>DATCAX010000259.1:0-13956 GCA_036512375.1 Candidatus Angelobacter sp.
TAGGCGTCGCTGCTGTCTACACATCATTGCGCCTGACGCGGAGCAAGAAACCGGCCACAGAAGGCAGTATTGCCAGGAGCGCCAGTTAAAGCCGCTCCAAGAGAGAAGAGTCCGCCGGGGCGTGGGTGCATTTGTCCCCCCCGCCGCCAAGTGAACTCACCAGTCACTTCACTGATTGGACTGCCAATTCCTTGCGCGCGACTTCCACAAACGCTGACGCAATCAGCGGAAGGCTGCGGTCTTTGCGATAGACCAGGGCCAACTCTCGCCATAGTTCCAGGCCCTCGACTTGCAGCAATTTGACCTCGCCGCGCTGCACGTTCTCAGCCGCAAAGCTGCGGCAAATCAAGGAAACACCAAAACCGGCGCGAACGAACCGCTTGATCATCACCACGCTGGTTAATTCCATGGTGACATTCAAATTGTCCCGGAACGGCCGCAGGTTCTTTTCCATTAGTTTTCTGATAGAACCGGTCTTCGGCAGAATGATGGGCTGAGCCGCGAATTCTTCCAGCGTCGCGGTTTTCTTTCCGAACAGGGGACTCGCTGAACCGGCCATCAAAAGGATCCGATCGCGGAATACAGGGATTACTTCAAGGCTGGGGGATTTGACCGGCATGGTTAAAATGCCCAGATCCACTGCGCCTTCCTCAACTTTCGTCGTTACCTTGTGAGTAAAGCTGCGATATACGCTGATTTTAACTTTAGGAAATTGCTTGTGATATTTTGCCAGGACTCTGGGTAAAACGTAGAGGAACGTGCCTTCATTGGCTCCGATAGACAAAGTTCCGCTGCGAATACCATCTTGCTCGGCGACCGCTTGCTGGGCCCTGGTTTGCAGCGTCAGGAGCTGTTGCGCATAGTCACACACAATCTCGCCAGCAGGCGTTAACCGGACTGATTTGGCGTTGCGATCAAACAATCGCTTGCCGTATTCCTGTTCCAACTGCCTGATCTGTGCGCTTACGGCGGGCTGGGAGCGAAGAACTTTTTCCGCTGCGCGAGAGAAACTTCCCAATCTTGCAACTTCCAGGAAGGTCTTGAGATTGTCTAAGTCCATGTTCAATATGAGCAGAACTGCGGCTGCATTGCAACACTGTTGTGCAATTTTTAACCCAACGCCAACAATAGGCCCAAGGTGAACCCCCAGAACGCTCCTTGACATTTACTTGTGTACAGTGTAAGCATATCTCTTGGAGCTGGCATTTGCCTATTGCACCCCATCGCGCGACCGGTGTTCGACGAGCAAACACCCGTCGCTCGCAAGCGCCGCTACGTGACCAGATCCGCGACACTGCCCGTGATCTCTTTGCGCGGGAAGGGTATGAAAGCGTTTCCATGCGGCGTATCGGATCGAAAATCGGCTGCTCGCCTATGGCCATCTACCGGCACTATGAGAGCAAGGAAGAGCTACTGCTCTCAATCTGCGAAGAGACTTTCAGCAGAATGATCCAACTTTTGGATGAGACGCGGCTTCAGCCTGGAACCGCGCTTGAGCGTTTGCGGCGTTGCCTGCGCACGATTGTTGACTTTCATCTTAGCCATCCCAATCATTACAAAGTTACGTTTATGACTGTGATGCCGCCAGGGCCGGTGGCCGAGCGTAAAGTCGCCATTGGTCAGCGCGCAATGGATCGGCTGCGTGCCGGGGTGCGCGAGTGTGCGGCAGAGAAGGGCATTGAAGTGGATGTGGAAATGTCAGCCCAGGTACTTCGGGTGGCCATGCACGGAATCGCCAGCATGCTGATCACCACCAGCCAGTGCTATCCGTGGAAAGAGCCGGAACGCATGAAAGAGATAGTCATCGAGACCGTTACCCGGCAATTCGAATAGTGTTTATATTTTTTGCGCCGCTGTATACAGCGTACGCATCTCTTAGATCTGTAAGTTTACGGCGTATACAAGGAGCTGATCGGTGGGCACGCAGGCACTTTCCGGATCGTTGAGCACCTCGGCGGCACAAACAACGGCCAAACCTGCGATCAATCCCTGGCTTATCGCCATCACCGTTACCATAGCGACCTTTATGGAGTTGCTGGACACCAGCATCGCCAATGTTTCCCTTCCTCACATTGCCGGTGGGTTGGCCGTGAGTTACGACGAAAGCACCTGGGTGCTTACCAGCTACCTGGTGGCGAATGCTGTTGTGCTTCCCATGAGCGCCTGGCTGAGCCGTGTTTTTGGCCGCAAAAACTATTACATGGTTTGCGTCGCTCTGTTTGTTGGCAGCAGCTTTTTGTGTGGCATTGCGCCCAGCCTTGGCTTGCTGGTTTTCTTCCGCATCCTGCAAGGAATAGGTGGCGGCGGTCTGGCTCCGGTCGAGCAGGCCATCCTGGTGGACACCTTCCCCGGAGCCAAGCGTGCCGCTGCTTTTGCTCTTTACAGCATGGCCATCGTAACAGCGCCGGCCGTCGGACCGCCGTTGGGCGGTTGGATCACAGATCACTTCTCCTGGCGCTGGGTATTTTTCATCAACATTCCCATTGGCCTGGTTAGTTTGATTCTTACTCACAGGCTTGTTTCTGATCCGCCACAGTTCATTGAGGAAGCGAAGGCGGCAAGAATCGGCGGCAAACTGAAAATCGACTACATCGGTATCTCGCTCATAGCTCTTGGCTTCGGCGCCCTGGAAATCGTGCTGGATAAAGGTCAGCGCGAAGACTGGCTTGACAGCCACTTCATCGTGATCTTCCTTTGCGTTGCGATCACTGCATTGATCACGGCCGTGAGCTATGAATGGCGGCATCACGATCCGGTGGTAGAGATCAAGCTTTTCCGCGAACGCAACTTCGCTCTGGCCAATGCTCTCTACTTCGGGTTCTTCTTCGTCTTGTTTGGCAGCACCGTGTTGATACCGCAGGTGCTGCAATCGCTCTATGGATACACCGCCACCGATGCGGGACTGGTGCTGGGGCCGGGCGCTTTCGTGATTGTGTTAATGGCGCCGGTCGTCGTTCGCCTGATTCCGAAAACAGGAGCGAAGAAGCTGATTCTGCTTGGCTCCATTTTCCTTGGGTTGGCAATGTGGCGTTTTGCCTCGCTCGACCTGGGTTCTGACTATCGCGCTTACGCCCTGGCGCGCGCGCTGCAAGGGGTTGGTCTGGGCTTCTTCTTTGTGCCGGTCAGCTCGCTGGCTTATTCCTATCTGCCGATGAACAAGAACAACAAAGCTTCCAGCATCACCAATTTGTTCCGCAATCTGGGCGGAAGTTTTGGAGTGGCATTCATGACAACGATGCTGGAGCGCCGCACGCAATTTCATCACAGCGTGCTGGTGCAACATTTGACCCCGGATAATCCGATTTTCAACCAGAAGCTGGAGGCTATCACGCAATATCTCACTGGCGCTGGATCTAGCGCGGCTGACGCTTCGCAAAAGGCCTACGGCATGGTGTCCGGACTGGCCAATCAACAAGCGGCGTTCCTTGGCTCTCTGGATTGCTTCTATGCGCTGGGCTGGGTGGCTATGGCTACGCTGGTTCTGGCATTGATGACAAAACCGTACCGCAGCGGGGGATCGACGGAAGCTCATTGAGGCAACTATGAAACGACTGGATCCAAAATTGAAAAGCATCTATTCCATCATCGCTATCGCCAGTTTTGCTGGACTCGTGGCGCACGCCGCAGCGCAGCAGAACACCGCATCCTTTGAACTAGGCAGCATCGCCACACCGCGCACTATCAATCCTGCGGCCAACAGCACCACTCCAAGTTCACTCGCCGGACAACAGCAGAACCCGTTTTTGGGCAGCGTGCCCACCGGAACGGTATCCAATGAACCGATCGCGCTATCACTCTCCGACGCAGTCACGCGCGGGCTCCGCTACAACCTTGGCGTCATCGAAAATCAGGTTTCTCTGCGTCAGGCACAGGCGCAGCGGTTACGCGCACTTTCCGCGATGGTCCCCAGCGTGTCTGCTCTGCTTCGCCAGAACCTTGACGCCCTCAATCGTGTTTCCATTGGGTTAAAGATTCCTGGCCTGCCTGCATCCACCGGACAGTTTGGCTACCAGGAAAGCTACCTCACTTTTTCTGACAATGGACTCAATCTGGACTCCATGTACCGATATCGCGCTTCAAAACAGGCAGCAGAGGCGCAGAGGTTGCAACTCGACGACGCCGGCAATGTGGTGGCACTCGCGGTTGGCACGGCATATCTTCAAGTGCAGTCAAGCGAGGCGCGGGTGGAAACAGCAAAGGCCGAGTTGGATTCCGCACGCGAACTCGAAGCTCAGGCGCTGAATCGCGTGAATTCGGGACTGGCCGCAGAAATTGACGGCTTCCGCGCAACCGTACAAAGGCAGACCAGCGAGCAGCGCCTTACCGTTTCTGCCGCGAACCTTGACAAAGATAAGTTGACGCTAGCTCGGCTGATCGGGCTGCCCAGCGGACAGGAGTTCGGCACCATCAGCAAAGCGCCATACCAGGCATGGAACGGCGGCGATCTTAAGTCGTCTTTGGCGCAGGCCCGGAATGATCGTGCCGACATAAAGTCTGCTTCCGCTACGGCCGCAGCTACGCAACTAACGAAGCGGGCTGCTCAGGTTGAACGCGCTCCGGGCTTGAGCTTGAGCGGATATTACGGCAGCATCGGAACCAATCTGGCTCGGTCTGACGCAACCTATTCGGTTGTTGCCACCATCTCCCTGCCGATATTCACGGGAGGCCGGGTTCGTTCTGACATCCAGGACGCCTCTGCACAGCTCGACCGCCGCCAGTCTGAATACGCTGATCTGGTTGGACGCGTGGACTATGAAGTTCGCAATGCATTCACCGATCTCCAGGCCGCGGACAGCGCGGTGAAGGTAGCAGAGAAAAACAGCCAACTGGCGCAGCGCACCCTGGATCAGGCCCGCGACCGGTTCCTGAATGGCGTCACCAACAACCTGGAAATCATTCAGGCGCAGCAGGACGTCGCCGCTGCCCATGAAAACTATATCTCAAGCCTTTTTGCGCACAATCTTGCCAAGCTCACGCTGCTGCGCGCACTGGGATCGGCACAAAAAGATGTGAACAAGTATTTAGGAGAGAATTAAAATGGCTACTCAACTGCAAGCACCCCCCTCGGAGCTGACACCGCAGGAGCAGGAGGAACGCCGTGATCTGCATTCAATCGATCATGCCAGAATTGAACCCAGTGTACCGCAGCCAAAGCGTTCGCTGCTTGCCACGATGAAGCACTATCGCAAGTATCTTTTCATCGCTGCGGTTATCGTGGCTCTGGTCGTGGGCGCGGTTAGCTGGAGTTACTTTTCGTCCTACGAGTCCACGGATGACGCCCAGGTAGATGGCCATCTGCACCCGATCAGTGCGCGCATCAGCGGGACGATTCTGCGGGTGAATCCTGACATTCAGGATAGTCACTTTATTCAAGCCGGCACGGTGCTGGCCGAGATTGACCCGGCAGACTTTCAAGCGGAGCGTGACCGCGCACAGGCCGACTATGAGCGCCTGCAGTCTGGCTCTGTCGCCGCGGAAAAAGATATTACCGTGACGTCTTCCGGCAGCAACGGCCGGCTCGATCTGGCCCATGCCGCCATCAGCGAAGCGGAAGATTCGGTAGCTTCGGAGCGTGCGGCGTTGCAGGCGGCGGAAGCACGGCTGGCCGGAGCCGAAGCTAATTTCACTCGCGCTGAGGCGGATCGCCAGCGCTATGAGAAACTGCTGGCCAAGCATGAGATATCCCAGTCGGAATATGATCGCGTTGCGACCGAAGCCAGCACAAATCGTGAAGCTGTGACTGCCGGCCGCGCGGAGACACTCTCAGCCCAGAAGCGTATCGCTCAGGCGCAAAGCCGGTTGGCAGAGCGCAAGGCCGATCTTCTTTCAGCAGGTTCGGCGCCGCAGCAGATTGCATCATCGCGCGCCAAGGCGGCAGCTGCAGTGTCCGATGCCAGCCGCGCCCGCGCCCAACTCACCACCGCGCAACTCAACCTTGGCTATACAAAAATCATCGCACCGGTGAGCGGAATCATTGGCCGCAGGACGGTGGAGGCCGGACAGCGCGTGCAACCGGGCCAGCAACTTCTTACCATCATTCCCGTGGATGATCTCTGGATCACCGCTAATTTCAAGGAAACTCAGTTGCAGAAAATGAAGCCAGGACAGGCTGTAACCATTCGCGCGGATGCTTCCGGGCGCGACTACCGCGGCCACATCGATTCCCTGGGCGGAGCCACAGGTTCACGATTTAGTCTGCTGCCTCCGGAAAATGCCACCGGCAATTATGTAAAAGTTGTGCAGCGCGTGCCGGTGCGTATTGTGCTGGAGCCCGGCGAAAACGATGACGACCGTCTGCGGCCGGGAATGTCAGTAGAACCAAAAGTCAGGTTGCGTTAATTTCGCGTTAAGTCATTTCGAACTTTGCTGGAGAAACACGCGATGGATCAAGCACCAGGAAAATCTCAGGGACTCTATCTGGAAGATTTACATATTGGCCAACGGTTCGTATCCGGAACGCACCACATGGAGGAAGCACGCATAAAAGAGTTCGCCAGAGAGTTTGATCCGCAGCCGTTCCATCTGGATGAGGCGGCAGCCAAAACCAGCGTATTTGCCGGACTGGCTGCCAGCGGATGGCACACTGCCGCCGTGGCGATGCGTCTTCTTGTAGATGGTGGTCTGCCTCTGGGCAACGGCATTATCGGCCTGGGTGGCGATCTGGCCTGGCCCAGGCCGACGCGCCCGGGAGATATGCTGCACGTGGAAAGCGAGATCCTCGAGATCGTGCCTTCCCGCTCCAAGCCAAACCAGGCCATCGTAAAAGTACGAAGCACTACCTTGAATCAGGATGGCGAGCCGGTGCACTCATTCACTTCAAAGTGCCTGGTGTTCAAACGGCCACAGTCGACAGCGTGACCAGCTTCTTACTGAGCTAAAATGCTTAGGTGGAAAATAGTGTTCGCTTTATCGCAAAAGCCAGCAGCAGCTCCGGAACCATCATCGCTTTTTGTCTATCGATGACCGTCGTCTCCTGGGCATGCACACATCCTTTAATCGCAGCCGCATTTCAGAAGGGACCGGCCATGAGTCATGCAGTTGGAACATTCGAAGTTAAACTGGCGCCTCAGACGGACGACAAAGGAGACGCGGCACTGGGGCGGATGACCATCGATAAGGAATTGCACGGCGATCTGGAAGGAACCAGCAAAGGCCAGATGCTGACCGGGATGACAGACGTGAAAGGTTCGGCTGGATACGTGGCCATTGAAAAAGTTACCGGAACGTTGAAAGGACGGAGCGGAACTTTCATCCTGCAACATACCGGCACCATGAATCGCGGTGCACTGCAACTGACAATCACTGTTGTGCCTGACTCCGGCACCGGCCAACTGACAGGGCTTGCCGGTAATTTCGGAATTAAGATTGCCGACGGCAAGCACTCGTATGATTTCGAGTACACGCTGCCTGAATCTCACTGAGTCGCCACCCTCAATAAAGCGACCAAACATCGGGGCTGGCATCTAATCTTTCCTCAATCGCGTAAGCGAACGTGAATCTACCAGTAGATTTTAGGATGTTATGGCAAAACCGATCTTGCTAAGTATTGATGACGACTCGGATGTTTTGCGGGCCATTGAGCGTGACCTGCGATCGCATTACGGGGCAACCTATCGCGTGCTGGCGAGTGATTCTCCTGAAAAAGCGCTGGAGCTTTTGAAGCAACTGAAAGTCCGCAATGACAGTGTGGCTCTTCTCCTTGCCGACCAGCGCATGCCCAAAATGGATGGAGTCCAATTTCTCCAGGAAGCAAAGCATATATTCCCAGATGCCAAGCGCGCCCTGCTAACTGCATATGCGGATACCAGTGCCGCTATCAGCGCCATTAACCAAGTCAACATTAATTATTTTTTTCTCAAGCCATGGGACCCACCGGAAGAACATCTGTATCCGCAACTCGATGACTTGCTAGATGACTGGCTGGGCTCTTATCGTCCCACATTTGAGGGAATCCGCGTGTTAGGAACACGATGGTCTCCACGCTCCTATGAGCTTCGCGATTTTCTAGCGCGCAATCGCGTTCCTTACCAATGGATTGACGTGGAGATTTCGGCCAATGACCCGGAAACCAAGCGGCTACTGGAGGCGCTGGGCCCCGAATCGGCAAGCCTTCCTGTTGTACTCTTCCCCGACGGAACAAAGCTTCTTGAGACTGTTCCCGCCGACGTGGCGAAAAAGGTTGGCCTGCGAACGCGGGCTCAAACAGATTTTTATGACCTGGCAATCATCGGCGGTGGTCCAGCGGGACTGGCTGCTGCTGTTTACGGCGCGTCCGAAGGCCTGCATACCGTCATGGTGGAATGCGACGCTCCTGGCGGGCAGGCAGGAATGAGTTCGCGCATTGAGAATTATCTTGGCTTCCCGAATGGCTTGAGCGGCGGCGATCTTGCCCGGCGTGCCGTGGTCCAGGCCAAGCGTTTTGGCGTGGAAATTCTTTCGCCCCAGGAAGCGGTTGGTGTACGAACAGAAGGGTCTTATCGCATCATCAAGTTGAAAGATGACTCCGAAATTTCATGCCACGCTTTAATGGTCGCTACCGGAGTGCAGTGGCGGCGGCTAGACGCGCCGGGCATCGACCGGCTTCAGGGCGCGGGTGTTTATTACGGAGGCGGCTCCACGGAAGCGTTGTCTTGCAAGGGCGAAACGGTTTACGTGGTCGGCGGCGCGAACTCGGCCGGCCAGGCCGCAATGAATTTTTCCAAATATGCAGACCGGATCGTAATTCTCGTGCGTGGCGCTTCGCTCGCCAGCACCATGTCACAATACCTGATTGAACAGATAGAACACACCCCGAACATCCAGCTGTGGACGCACGCCAATGTTGCAGAAGCGCACGGCGATACGCACCTGGAAGAAGTTTCTGTGCTCTGCACAGACACCAACAAAGTCGAGCGCGTACCCGCCAGTTCCATGTTCATTTTTATTGGCGCGCTACCACGGACAGATTGGCTGGGCGATCTGGTGGAGCGAGACGAGCGCGGCTTTATCCTTACTGGTCCTGACCTCATCTGGGATGGCAAACATCCCAGGGGCTGGAGCCTTGAAAGAGATCCTTTTCTTTTGGAAACGAATGTTCCAGGTCTGTTCGCGGTGGGCGATGTCCGGCACGGCTCCGTTAAACGCGTGGCTTCAGGAGTGGGCGAAGGCTCAGTAGCGGTGCAGTTCATTCACCAATACTTGAGCAAGGTATAACCATGGTCGAAAAATCGGAATTACTTCGCGTGCCGGTGTTCGCTGATCTGCCTGGCGATCAGATTGACTGGTTCATCAGCCAGTCACAGGAAATCACTGTGAAGGCAGGTGAAACATACCTGCACCAGGGTGATCCAGCGGACGCAATGTTTGTCATCCTTGAAGGGCAATTGCAGGGGCGGGGTGAATTTGGCGGAGAGACATTTTTCTTTACCAGCAAGGCCGGGGATATTGCCGGAGTGCTGCCCTTCTCCAGGATGAAGTTTTATACCGTGAGCGGACGCGGGATTATTGATAGTCGCCTGCTGCGGTTTCCCGTGACGCTCTTCCCACAGCTGATACAGAAAATGCCTGACCTGACCCAGCGTCTTGTGGGGCTCATGTCAGACCGCATCCGCGAAGCCACCCGGGTTGAGCAGCAACGTGATCGGCTGGCAGGGCTCGGCAAACTTTCCGCCGGGCTGGCGCATGAGCTCAACAATCCTGCGTCGGCCGCCAAGCGCGCCACCAGCCAGCTTCGCACCACCATGAAACGTATTAAAGATGCGAGTCACGCATTGGGCGCGCGCGATCTGACAGCTGCCCAGCGAGCCGAGATTGAGAAGCTGGAAGCTTCTCTGGTCCAGCAGGACGGGCCACCGCCGGATACGCTCACCATCAGCACGCTTGAGGAAGAGATCGATTCCTGGTTGCGTGCCCACGGCCAAGACGACCTGTGGCAACTTGCTTCCGATCTGGCCCACAAAAATATCCAGCCTGAAGCGCTGGATCGTTTGTACGCCACTCTCGATGCCGAAACGGCCCGCGCAGCGTTGGTGAGGATTGCTGCTTCAATGGAGATTGCCAACCTGCTCAATGAAATTGAAAGCAGTACCTCCCGCATCTCTGACTTGGTCCGCGCAATCAAGGAATATACCTACATGGACCAGTCTCCGGTGCAAAACGTTGACATCGTGAAAAGCCTGGAAACCACGCTTACCATTCTGAATCACAAACTGAAGAGAGGAGTGACAGTCAAGCGGGACTATCAGCGCATTCCTTTTCTGGTGAATTCTTTTGGCAGTGAACTGAATCAGGTCTGGACCAACATCATAGACAACGCCATTGACGCAATGGGTGGCGAAGGCGAGCTGCGCCTGCGCACGTATCGTGAGGACGCGTGTGTTGTCGTGGAGATCGCGGACAGTGGGCCGGGGATTCCGGACAAAGTTTTACCGCACATCTTTGAACCATTTTTTACGACAAAAGGTGTCGGCCAGGGCACCGGGCTGGGGCTGGATACCGCTTCACGCATCGTACGCAAGCATCGCGGCCAGATCCAGGTCAACTCAAAACCCGGCGAAACCCGGTTTCAAGTATGGCTTCCGCTGTCTGAAGCACCGTCCGCCTAGCGCGTGGGCCTGGCTGCCGAGCCTTTGATTTCTTTATAGCGAAAGCACTCCACCAGATGGTCATTTACCATCCCGACCGCTTGCATGAATGCGTAACAGATTGTTGGACCCACAAACTTGAAGCCGCGTTTGAGTAAATCACGGCTCATTTTGTCTGATTCTTCTGTTCGCGCCGGCAGCTGCCCCGATGCGCTGCGTGAATTAACAATCGGTGCACCCCCAACAAATTGCCAGATATAGGCGTCAAAGCTGCCGTATTCTTTTTGCACGACCAAAAAAGAGCGCGCATTCTGGACTGTTGAAGAAATTTTCAGCCGGTTGCGAACAATGCCCGCATCGGCCATCAATCGCTGCAACTTTGGCGCATCGTAGCGGGCGATGCTTTTAGGATTGAACTTGCTGAATGCCCGGCGGTAAGCGTCGCGCTTGGCCAGAATCGTAGACCAGCTCAGACCCGCTTGCGCGCCTTCAAGGATCAGGAATTCAAACAGCACGCGATCGTCGTGCTGGGGCACGCCCCATTCTGCGTCGTGGTAAGTAATCATTGGTGGAGTGGTTGCCCACGAGCAGCGTTGTCTCGCATCCGATGCTGGCGCCTTCAAGGCGCCTTCTTCTGACATGATCACCGTGCCTGTCCCGCGTAGACACGGGAAGTAACTGCGCTCATCTCAACTTCCATGCCGCTGAGCACCGCGTTCCCGGAAAGTGGATCACGGCGGTTTTCGTCCATCAGCGAATTGAGGTTCGCACCCGGATTTAAGGCAGCCACTTCGAGTTGCGCGCCAGGTTGGTCGTGGCCCCAACCATGGGGCAGGCTCACCACACCCGGCATCATTTCGTCAGTGATCCCCACTTCCGCTTCGATGGAACGGCCGTTATGCGTGATGCGTGCCCTGCCACCGCCTTCCAGACCGAGCCGGGCGGCGTCAGCAGGATTCACTAAAGCAATGCATTGAGCCGCTCCTTTGGCCAGGACTGGGAGGTTGTGCATCCAGCTATTATTTCCATGAAGCTGCCTGCGGCCCACGATCACAAGGCTGGGCATAGATCGGTCAAGATCGGCGGCGGGGCGCTTCAGATCGTCCATAAGCATCGCTGGCGCGAGTTCAATCTTTCCTGAAGGAGTGCGCAGCACTTCGGGCACACGAGGCTCAAGCGCGCCCAGATCAATCCCACCTTCCGCCGCCTGGACTTTCTCCAAGTTGAGTCCGTTGGGCTTCATACCAAACTGATCACCATAAGGCCCGGCTCGTAAACCGACATCGAGCAACCGCTCAACTCCGCTTCGATGCGACGCCGCTTTGAATATCTGTTCGGCATAAGGTCCAGCCGTTCGGCGAAGATCATCCATCAGCAATTCGTCGTCAATGCGATTTAGATCCGCTGCCGCGCCTTTTCCCTGAATGATTCCGATGAGCCGCAACAGTACCTGCCATTCCTCGGGATGGTCCGCCGCGTGCGGGAACACCGGATGACTGTAACGGGCGTGATTGCGATAGGAAAGCTGCGAGAATGCGACGTCATAATGAGAATCTTCCAGCGGCGAAGTCCCGGGTAAGATCACGTCGGCATGGCGCGAGGTTTCGTTTAGGTAAACATCAACGCTTACCATGAATTCCAACTGGTCCATAGCGGCAGAAAAACGCTCACCGTTGGGCGAAGAAAGCGCTGGGTTGCTTGATACCGTGATGAGCGCCTTTACCTGGCCCTCGCCCGGCGTTTGAATTTCCTCGGCCAGGCAGCTCATGGGAAATTCGCCTAACACTTCAGGCGCTCCGGAGACGCGGCTCTTACGTCTGCCGGTAACAATTCCCTTGCCCGTACCCGGCTTGCCCATGGTATTGGCCTGCAAGGCAGCCGCTTTCGTGAACATTGCGCCGCCCGACTCATCAAAATGTCCGGTGAGAATGTTCAGCACATCGACCAGCCAACTGCACAGCGTTCCATATTCCTGGGTGCATGTGCCGACACGCCCATACACGACGGCACGTTTTGCAGCGGCCAGCGAGCGCGCAAGCCCCCGGATGGTTTCTGCGGAAATCCCACAGCGGGCCGCGGTTCTTTCCGGCGCAAAGCCGGTAACCAAGCGTTCCAACGCTTCGGCGCCGGCAATATGATCAGCCAGCCGACCGAGGCGAACCAGTTTTTCTGCAAATAAGGTTTGGACCATGCCAAGCAATAGAAACACGTCGCCGCCGGGACGAATAAAAATATGCTCGTCTGCTATCTTCGCCGTCTCGGTGCGTCTTGGATCGACGACGACCAACCTTCCGCCCCGGGCGCGCAAGGCTTTAGCTTTATCGCGAAAGTTTGGTACTGTCCAAAGGCTTCCGTTCGAAACCATGGGGTTTGCTCCGAGCATCAGTAAAAAATCTGTCCGCTCAATGTCCGGCACCGGAATGGAAAGAAAGTCGCCAAACATCAAGCCGCAAGATAGGTGCTTGGGCATCTGATCCAGCGTGGAGGCAGAGAAAACATTCTTCGATCCCAAGGCGCGGCCCAGGCGCGGCGCATAAAGCAGGAGCGCAGCTTTGTGGACTACAGGATTTCCCAGCGTCAGAGCGACCGCGTCAGCACCATGCTTCGCGATGATGGGCGACAGACGGCGCTCAATCTCTGCGAAGGCTTCTTCCCATGTAGCTGCAACAAAGCGACCGTCGCGCTTGATCAACGGCTTGCGCAAGCGGTCCGGATCTTCATGCAGGTCCTTGAGTGCCACACCCTTGGGACAGAGATAGCCGCGGCTGAAGACGTCGGCAGCGTGTCCGCGAATGCGCTTTACGCGGCCATCGGAAACAGTGATTTGGAGCCCACAACAAGCTTCACAAAAAGGGCAAATCCGATGGTGGACAGTCTCTTTTTTCCCTTCGATCATTTTCTCTTCAACGATCGTCTCTTCGATGATCATGGCCCCCTCCTGAGCATGCACAGTCGGCCTATGCCCACACTTCTGGCACAGCACAATCAACATGTCCAAGGTAAAGACTTTGGTTGCTCTTGTAAACAGACCCCAGGCTCTGGCGGGAGCCGGCCTTAAGGCGGTACCATCACAGATGGCCGTCATGAATTCGAACTCAAGCTGGTTTGCGCCGGCCTTTGGCATTGGCTGCAAAGCCCTGGACTGGAGCGATTTGAATTTGTGCGCGCGGGCGATGAATGGATCTTTCGCGGCACCATCCTCGCCTTGGCTGGCGACGCAGCAGCCGAGGCAAGATATGAGATCGCGTGCGATCAGTTGTTTCGGACCAGGCGGGCAAATATTTCGCTTCGCGATTCTACCGGCGAACGCACCCTTAAAATCGACGCGAGAGATGGCCGCTGGTTTGAGAATGGGCGGGAAAACCAGACAGTAAAGGGCGCAATCGACATCGAT
>DATCAX010000260.1:0-2729 GCA_036512375.1 Candidatus Angelobacter sp.
TCGCCGGAGGATTTGCTTCTCATTTCGGAGGGTTTTCGCAAATCACTTACACACACTCGGATGACCATTTCAGTCTCGATAACACTGACTTGCGCTTTGCCGACCACATGAAGGTCGGCAAGAAGGACGTGGATTACGGCATCACGCTGAACAACAATCCGACTGTTGAGGACTTATGGAACAGCACGCCGGCGTGGGGATTTCCCTGGCTATCAACGGCGTCTGACATCGACCCGATTGCTTCTCCAGTAATTAACGGGGCATTGGGCGGTGACGTGGCGGGCATAGGTGGATACAGTATGTGGAACAACCACCTGTATACCGATGTGACCATCTATCGTTCAGAGCACGCCGGTTCTTCGACCCCGGTTACTGGAACGGATCAACCTTTCAACATCAGCGGCGTTGCGCCCTACTGGCGCGCGGCATGGCAGCAAACCTGGGACCGCAATTATTTGGAGGTTGGCACATACGGCATTGATGTAACTTCGTTTCCAGGTGCCGTCTCTGGACCAAAGGATCGCTACGTGGATACTGCGTTCGACTTTCAGTATTCGCGGCCATTCGGTGCCAATCAACTGGATGCGCATGGAACATACATCCGTGAGAAGTCAAACCTGGGCGCAACCTTTGAGAGTGGCGCGGCGATGGCGCCGTCGCACTATCTGAACATGTTCAAACTTGACACGGTCTATCACTGGACCACCCGGTACAGTGCCACCGCCGCCGTGTTCTCAACCAGCGGCAAGGCTGACGCCGTGCTCTATGCGCCGGAGGCGTTGACGGGAAGCAATAATGGGAGCCCGGCTACGAGCGGTTACATTCTGCAATTTGCTTACTGGCCAGTCCAGAACATCGATATCAACGTTAACTACTCCGGATACCACAAGTTTAACGGCGCAACCACGAATTATGACGGCGCAAACCGGGATGCTTCAGACAACAACACCGTTTATATGGCTCTGTGGGTGAACTTCTGATTGCGGCCATGAAGGAGAGGAACCAAATGACACATGAAGGCGATGCGATTGATTGCAGTGCGGGTTGCGCTGGCTGTTCGGGTTGCGCAGCTAAAGAAGTGGTAGATGTGAGCAGGCGTTCTTTTTTCGGCGTGCTTCTCGGCATGAGTTCAATGGTGATCGGCGCCGTTGTTGGCACGCCACTTCTCCGATTCGTGCTCTACCCCGTTTATGCGAAGAGCAAAACCAGCGCCTGGTCAGAAGTCGGAGATATCAGTGAGTTCGACAAGCTGGACGGGCCAGTAAGCAAGACTATTTCACTTGCCCAGCGCGACGGCTGGCGCGAAGTTGTTTCGACTCAGTCCGTCTACGTCAACCGCACTGCCAGCGGTCAGCTTCAGGTGTTGTCGGCTATTTGCCCGCATCTGGGATGCTCAGTGGCATGGCAGCCGAGCCATGGCAAGTTCGTTTGTCCTTGCCATGGTGGGCAGTTCAAAGCAGACGGGCTGCACATCGCAGGCCCACCGCCGCGCAGCCTCGACAATTTGAAGGCCCAGGTCAAAGACGGAAAGCTGCAGGTGCAATTCGAGTACTTCCGATCAAACATGCCCAACCAGGAAACGCTGAGTTAAGAATGGTGAGGTAGATCCCATGGACAAGAAAACGAACTCTCAACCTCCCATCAGCGGGGGGCTCGCTGCCCGTCTATATCACTGGATAGACGAGCGCACCGCCGCAAAAAACCTCGTGGAGAAAGCGCTCGATGAACCGATTCCGGGCGGAGCGCGATTCGCATACGTCTTCGGTTCGGGGCTTCTGTTCATCCTTCTGTTGCAGGTCGTCACCGGAGTTTCACTCGCCCTCTACTACACTCCGACGGCGGAGACAGCGCACACCAGTGTTGCGTATATCACCAAGCAGGTCGCAGGCGGAGCCTTCCTGCGCAGTCTTCATTCCTACGGTTCGAGCGCGATGATCATTGTGCTTGCGCTGCATTTTCTGCAAACGTTCCTGTATGGCTCGTTCAAGGGACGTCGCGAATTGCTTTGGATTTCCGGCGCTCTGCTTTCGTTCCTTGTGCTCGGTATGGGCTTTACTGGCTATTTGCTTCCATGGGATCAGAAGGCCTATTTTGCCACCGCTGTTGGAACGAATGTGGCGGGCGAGATGCCGCTTATCGGCAACCTGTTGACTCGCTTGATGAGGGGCGGAGACACGATCGGCACTCTGACTCTTTCGCGTTTCTACGTTGCGCACGTTTTTCTGATCCCAGCCATGATCTTCGCTTTTATTGGCGCGCATATTCTGCTTTTTCGCAAAGCTGGTCCTGCCGGTCCGGTGAGTGAACATCCCATTGAACCTAAACTCGCGACGGAGACGTTTTATCCACGCCAGGTATTAATGGACATGGGCTTTGTGCTGCTCATCATGGCGGTGCTGGGTGGGCTGTCGTATCTTCATCCGGCAACTCTCGGTCCTATTGCCAATCCGGCGGACACGCGCTTTCTTCCCCGGCCAGAATGGTATTACCTACCGATGTTTGAGTGGCTCAAATTTTGGGAAGGCCCCCGTGTCGTGGTGGGAATTGTCATTATTCCGGGGCTTCTCGCGATGGCGTTTTTCCTGATGCCGTTTCTCGACCGGCGGCTTGAACGTAAGCCCTGGCGGCGGCCCATTCCTGCACTGGCCGTGGCGATCGTGGTGCTGGGTATGGTCTACCTGGGATTGAAGAGTCACGTTGATGACAAGCAGGGGCCAATCGCCGCGCAA
>DATCAX010000261.1:0-4402 GCA_036512375.1 Candidatus Angelobacter sp.
GTCCAACGCCATGCACCACCGCCAAGTGTTTAATGGGACAAAGTTACCTGAATCAATTTACCTACGCGTCTACCGTCGTGAACAACGAGCCGCAAAATATTGCTACTGTGGACCAGTTCCTGGCTGATGCCAATAGCGGCAAGTTGCCACAGGTGGTCTATATAGAGCCCGCATCGGCCGAAGGACTGGACGAACATCCCTCTGACATTGGAGCCGGCCCCAACAATATCCAGACGGGCGCCGCGTTCGTGGCTACCCTGATCAATGGCCTGATGCAAAGTCCTTCATGGAAAGATTCAATCTTCATTCTTACATGGGATGAATTTGGCGGATTCTATGAGCACGTTTCCCCTCAACCCGCCGTAAGTCCTGATGGAATCGCGCCCAAAGACCTGCGTGCAGGAGACATTTGCTTGAACACGGATGGAACCATCAACTCCAGCCCTACGTGCAATTTCCAATTCACCGGATATCGACTGCCGCTGGTGGTGATTTCGCCATTTACCAAGAAAAGCTTTGTCTCCCACACGGTGGCCGATTACACCGCCACTTTGAAACTCATTGAAGCGCGCTTCAACCTGCCCAGCCTCACAGCGCGTGACGCCGCGCAAATGGATATGAGCGAGTTCTTTGACTTCAACAATGTGCCATGGAAAACCCCGCCCACGCCACCCAACCAAATTACGACAGGGGCATGTTACCTGGACCACTTGCCGTAACAATTCGTAACCCTCCTCTAAATTCACTCCTGCGGGCTAACCGGCTCGCAGGAGTTTTTTACCCAGAGCACTTCACCCATCCCGCCTGGATTGAGGTCTGCGTACTTCTATTTCCCCATCGCGTGCTCTCACCTCAAGGCATGGCTGCGGATGCACCGCTGGCCCGTCAAGCACCCGGCCATCCGCCAGCGCAAAACGAGATGAGTGGTATGGACAAACAATGCTGTCGCCATCCAATTTGCCTTCAGAAAGCGGCCCACTGAAATGGGAGCACGTCTCTGCCATGGCAAACAGACGCTCCCCGCGACGAACAAGCAAAATGGGCACGCCCTGATGCATCGCACGGGTCGGCGTATTATCCGGCAATTTGGATTCAGGCAAAACTGCCGTGAAGTTTTCCGGGAATGTCTCTCCTGCTGTGCGATCCACCCCTACTCGATGTTCGTACACCATCTTGCCGCCAAGGTGGGCTGAGTATGACATCAAGGCATAACCCAGGGCGGCAAATCCGCGGCCCTCACTGCGCGCCTTTCTCCTGCGCAAGATGAGCGACGTTGCGAATAACGCAGTAGCGCCTATGTTCAGCAGTCCATGAATCAATCCAAGGCGGCGGGCTGGAGGATCCACGTCGGACCAGTCCGTCACTCCGGTTATCGCCGCGCCCGCTGCACCGGCGAGTCCTATCGCTATCGATGTGTCCGCGGCCAGAGCAAACTCATGGCGACTGTTGATCATCTCCAAGGCATCAAAAACCATGGCCACGGTCCATGCGCCTATGGGCACATCCGTCAGGACGACATGGAGCGGTTCGCCCAGCCATGTGCCATTCAGGAAATTCCTCGCTTTTTGAGCGGCAGGATTGCCATTGGCGTATAAGGCCTTGTCGATCGCTTTCTGTAATTTTTCTTCCAGCGGCTTGGTTTCTTGCATGTGTAATTCCCTCGTAATATGAGATGCGAAATGCTCCAATTCAAATAAAGACCTGCTGACTTTCAGGTGTCATGAACTGCGAAGCGCTATTCTGCTAAAATCGCGCAAGTTCACGATGGCCCGCAAAATCTCACTCTTCGTGCCGTGCTTTGTCGATCAGTTACAGCCAGAAGTGGCTGTGGACACCGTGAAAGTCCTGCGGCGCATTGGCTGTGAAGTGGATTTCCCTGCGGACCAGACGTGCTGCGGGCAGCCTGCGTTCAACTCTGGCTTCTGGGACGAAGCGCGGCCGTGTGCGGAACGTTTTCTGCGCGTCTTCAAAGATGCCGAGGCGATTGTCTGTCCTTCCGGCTCGTGCACCACAATGGTTCGCGTCTTCTATCCTGAATTGATGGCTTCTGGCGCCGCGCACGATGAGGCTGTGGCACTGGGCAAGCGCACGTTTGAGCTCTCAGAGTTTCTAGTAAAAGTCATGGGCGTCACTGACGTGGGAGCGGCTTTTCCCCATACCGTTACCTATCATGCGTCCTGTCACGGATTGCGCGAATTAAAACTGCGCAATGAACCGCTACAGCTTTTGCGCGGCGTGAAGGGCCTTAAGCTGGTGGACATGCTGCGCTCGGACGAGTGCTGTGGTTTCGGTGGAACTTTTGCCACCAAGTTTGAAAGTATTTCCGTCGCAATGGGTGAATCCAAGTGCGATAGCGTCGCGGTGACAGGCGCCGAGTACGTTACCGCAATCGATCCCAGCTGCCTGATGCACGTGCAGGGAATTCTGGGCCGGCGCAAAGATCGCGCGCGGACGATCCATCTGGCCAGCATTCTGGCCTGCGAGGCTAAGGCATGAGCACCAACATTCCAACTCCAACGCCTGCCGGCGAGACGCCGTCCGCGCTCACAGCAGCGCAGCAATTCCTGCGCGATGCGGCGACCAAGTCGGCTGACCTTGTTCATCGCGAGCTTATCCGCAAGAACATGGACAGCTACGATGCCGCACACAATCGTGGCCGCGCGCGCATCAAAGACTGGGACGCAGCGCGGCGCAAATGCCAGGAGATCAAGCGCGAAGCCATCAACAACCTGGATAAATATTTGCTCCAGTTTGAAAAGAAGGTGCTGGAGCGCGGCGGACACGTTTTCTGGGCGGCAAACGGTGACGAAGCGTGCGCCTATATAAAAGATCTGGCGATAAGCCGCGGCGTGAAGACCGTGGTGAAATCGAAGTCGATGGTGACGGAAGAGATGCACCTGGCGCCGGTGCTGGAAGAGGCTGGCATTCGCGTCTGGGAAACCGACCTGGGCGAATTCATTGTGCAGCTTCGAAACGAGGCTCCGTACCACATCGTGACGCCGGCCATGCACCTGGACCGAAATCAGATCCGCGATTTGTTTCGGGAGAAACTCGGGGAAGATGTTCCGGACGCTGATCCGCAGAAGCTCGTGGCTCTGGCGCGACGCAAGCTGCGCGAAGCATTCTTTGCCGCTGAGATGGGTATTTCCGGCGCGAACTTTCTTGTTGCCGATAGCGGCGCTGTCGCGATCACTACCAACGAAGGCAACGGTCGCCTGAGCACCAGTCTGCCGCGCATTCATGTGGCGGTGACAGGAATTGAGAAGGTGATTCCGCAGCTGGAAGACCTGGCAACGCTGTGGCCGGTGCTGGCTACTTCCGGCACGGGACAGCCAATCACTACGTACAGCACCCTGATCGGTGGCCCAAAGCGCGCGGACGAAGCTGACGGCCCGGAAGAATTCCACGTTGTCCTGCTGGATAATGGACGCAGCGGCTTGCTCGCCAATGCCGAAGAAAGGGAAGTGCTGCATTGCATACGCTGCGGCGCCTGCCTGAATATTTGTCCGGTGTACCGCAATATCGGCGGCCACACCTACAACACCACGTATCCCGGGCCCATTGGAAGCGTGCTCACGCCGCATCTGCGTGGCAGCGAGTTCCAGCATCTTTCTTATGCGTCGTCACTGTGCGGCGCGTGCACCAGCGTTTGTCCGGTAAACATCAACCTGCATCATCACCTGCTGCACAACCGTCGGGATTTCACCAAAGCGGGCGGAGCGAAGACGGCAGGCGAGCGCAGGCAATTCAGATTGTGGCGGACGGCCATGCTGCATCCCCGGCTGTTTGCGCTGGGCGGATGGATGATGCGCCGCAGCCTGCGCCTGCTGTATGGCATGGGCATGGCGGGAACAGTACTGGATCCGATGCGCGCCTGGACCCGAAAGCGCACACCTGTACCGCTGCCCACACAATCATTCCGCGGACGCTGGAAGAAAGATCTTTATAAGAACGATCATAAGAACGCTCTGGGGAGGAATGCCGGTGGCAATTAGTAATCCCAGCCGCGAAGATATTCTGTCCCGCATTCGCGAAGGACTGCGCAACCCCGCGCCGCCAATTGAAGACAAGACGTTTTACGGGCCCATCTTTGAAGCGGTGGTAAATCCGCTGGAACGCTTCCAGCAGGAGTGCAAAGCCAACCTGATGGAATGTGAACTGACGGCAGACGCAGCCAGCAGCGCCCAGACATTGGCGCAGGTATTGCAGTCATTGCCGGAAGGCGAAGTTTTTGTTCAGGACGATCCGAAGTTGCGGCGGCTAATGACAGCAGCAGGCTCGCAGCGGCAGGTTCGCTGGTCGAGCGAAGGCGGGCCACGGGAGAAATCACAAGCCACCGTTACGCTGGCTGATGCGCTGATCGCGCAAACTGGATCTGTTTTTGTGAGCGCTTCCTGCGGCG
>DATCAX010000262.1:0-3798 GCA_036512375.1 Candidatus Angelobacter sp.
ATATCACCCGCCGCCAGCATGTTCTTTGGCAGCTTGCGGCCAGTCCATGACAGTTCCGCCGGTCCCAGGTTAGCACTGTAGCGGCCCAGTTTGAGCTTGCAGAATTGCAGCCCGATATCGACTACCAGTGCGTGAACATAATCTCCAACCACAAGGGACTTTTGCCAGTCAGCGTCTTGATACTTGCTGATGGCCTCGCCGTTCTGGGTCACATTTTTTAACTGGCCTTTCCATCCGTGGCGGCGTTCGTACGCTGCCAGTCCGTCCAGTAATGCCTGCGTGGCGCTCTTCTGCAGGTCGAGATCAAGCGAGGTGTAAACGCGCAGGCCGCCCTCATGCACTTCGTCCGCCCCGTACTTCTTTTCCAGAAAGCGGCGCACTTCCTCCACGAAATTAGGTGCTGGCGACCGGTCAGGCTGTATGTTCAAATGCAGCGGCGTGGTCTTGGCGCGGCCTGCTTCTTCCGCGGTGATCTTGCCATCTTCCAGCATGTTATTGATGACCAGGTTGCGCCGCTTGGCCGCTTTGTCGGGCGCATTGATTGGAGAATATGAAACCGGTGCTTTCGGCAATCCTGCCAGCAGTGCGGCTTCTTCCAGCCTCAGATCTTTTGCGTGCTTGTTGAAGTAGTATTCAGCTCCGGCTTCAAAACCATAGACGCCATGTCCCAGAAAGATCTGATTGCAATACAGGGTGAAGATCTGCTGTTTGGTGAAACGCCGCTCAATCTGCAACGCCAGAATCGCTTCCTGCACCTTGCGGCTGAAATGACGCTCCGGAGAAAGAAACAGGTTGCGCGAAAGCTGCATGGTCAGCGTGGAAGCGCCCTGCGCCCGCGAACTGGACGTTATGTCACGATAGGTTGCGCCGAACACGCGCCAGAAGTTGATGCCCCAGTGCGTTTCAAATGTTTTATCTTCAGTAGCGATAATGGCGTCACGCAATACCTTGGGAAAGTCGTCATAAGAAGCCAGCACGCGGCGCTGCAAGGCAAATGATCCGATCTGCCGTTCCTGGTCGTCATAAAGCTCAGTGATGGTGCTGGGACGATAACGCTCCAGTTCGCTGATCTGAGGCAGGTCAGTGGAGTAAACAATCAGCAGGCCGGCCATGGTCCCCAGAAATGCAGCGGTCAGCACCAGGACACTGAACACAACTCGCCCCACCAGCGGTTTCCCAGCTACTTTGTTTGCCGGAGGCTCAGCAGGAGACGTCATGGGGAAGTGTTTAGATATTAGATCTTAAATCCAGGCCAGAATAGCATGGTTCGCAGGGCCATCCGGAGTGACAACAGGGCATGCGGACTTGGGAACGTAACATGTACTTCTGTTCAAAATAAAAAGCGCGCCCTGTAAGGCGCGCTTTCGGACCGAAGTCTGGAACTAGCTTTTTTGAGTTTTCGTTTTCAGAACTTCAATGGCGCGGCGGAGTTGTTCATCTTCCTTCGGCTGCGCCTTCTGCGGTTCATCGGTAGTGTTGCTGTCATCGTCCTCAGAAATTGCCACGATTTCGTCATTGGACGCCACCGGAATATTCGGTGTGATGCCGGTGTCTTGTATTACCTTGCCGTTCGAAGTGTAGTATTTTGCGACAGAAAGAATCAGGGCCGATCCATCCGGCACTTCAATCAGTTTCTGCACGGAACCTTCGCCAAAAGTTTTGTCGCCCAGCACGTCGCCGCGGCTGTTATCAAGGATTGCCGCAGCTACCAGCTCAGCAGCGCCGGCCGATCCGCGGTTGACCAGTACAGCCAGGGGCAGATCCGTAATCTTCTTCTGCGGATCAGCGGTGTAGGTTACTTTTTCATACTTCTGGCCTTGCAATGATCCTATGTTCCCTTTGCCCAGGAAGAGATTGGCTACAGCCACGCCTTCTTCCTCCTCGCCTTCAGAGTTGTTGCGCAGGTCAAGCACCAGCTTTTTCGCGCCCTTCTTCTGCAGGGATTTGATCTTCTCGGCGATTTCCGCTGCTTTGCCCTTGGTAAGCACCTGGGCCTTGATTACTCCGGTGTTGTCGGCGGCCATCTGCTCAGTCACGGCAGGCAGGCTGACGACATCGCGAACCACGGTGATCTTCTGCGGTTCGATCTTGCGGGTGCGGATAATGGTCAATTCGAGCCGCGAGCCCGGGTCGCCTATCAGATGGCTCTTCACCGCGGCAAGCGACAGATCATGGGAACTCAGGCCTTCAACCGTCTCAATGATGTCGCCGGAATTTATGCCGGCCTTGTCTGCAGGGCCGCCGGGAATCACGGAGATGATGGCCGCGTAGCCAAATCTCTTGGAGACAGTGGCTCCGATGCTGGCTTTGCCTTCCGACTTCTTCTGTTTAAAGACTTTATATTCTGACGGAGTCAGGTAGCTGGAGTCAGCGTCCAGCGATTCCAGCAGGCCGTGCAGGGCGCCGTTGGTCACCGCGCTCATGTTGGGCTCTTCCACATATTCAGCGCGGACGCGATACAGAACCTCGCTGTAAACGCCAATGTGTTTGAGGGTGACGTCACCGCTGCTGCTGGCGCCGGAGGCGCGCACGCCCAGGCTGCCAATCAGGACAAAAGCGATGATCAACATGGAGCTGGTCAGGAGAAGGACTTGGATCTTTTTCGACATCAGACCGACCTTTATTTTTCCTTATTGAGACGAAAGAACGCCTGCAAGGTGAGCTAACGCTATTATAACTACCTTTTTTGGATGCAGCTCAGCTTTCCGGGGAGCGGTAAAATCTTAAGTTACTGCCCTCCGGTGGGTTGTTCGTCCCATGCATAGAACGCTCCAGTACAGCAGTTTTTGCGGGCTAATGGCGAGAACTAAGAATTCCCAGAATCTCTCTAAGTCCCTGACGCACCTGCTTTAGCTCACCCCGGCCGGGCGTCGGGACGGCAAACGGCAAGGGCGACTGTTTGCGCTTGGTTTCCGCACGCAGTTGCTGGCGTGCTCCCGCAATGGTAAAGCCCTGATCGTAGAGGAGCTTTTTGATGCGGAGGACGTTCTCCACGTCAATTTTGCGGTACATCCGCTGGCCGGTACCACTCTTGGAGGGTTTGAGCTGGTTAAACTCGGTTTCCCAGAAGCGGAGCACATAGCTGGGGAGGCCGCAGAGGCGGCTGACTTCGCCGATGCGGAAGTAGAGCTTGTCCGGAATTATGACTTCGCCGGAAACGGATTTCCGGGCGGTAGTCTTTGCAAGTTTATGCATGCGGGCCACGGACGAAGCGGCTAAGCGGATATTAAGTCCGATAACGGTAGGCCGTCAATCGAAATAAGCGCATGGCCGCTTCTCCCAGAGTTTTATTTCTGTGGGGGCGGGGTTGGTTTGGGTGCGCTCTTGTCTTCGACCTTCTCTGCGCCCCGCTCGGTGGCATTGGCGGATTTGTTGACCGCCTTCTTGGTCCCCTTCTTGATCTTGTGTCCCGTCTTCTTGGCGGCTCTCTTAGTAGAGTGCGCGGCGTCTTTTGTGTCCTGTTTGATTCCGTCGTCAGTCTGCTGTGCGATAGCGCCCAGGGATAGGGCAAAGGCCATTACCATCGCGAATAAGAACTTGAATTGCATAGGTTCACCTCGGTGCATCGGATTCACGCCGCGATCCCTGAGTTGCCTGAGACCCGACAGGCCCACGCCGGGCCTATACCCGCAAACCATTATCCGGTCAGCGCTCTGGAGGGTGCTGTGATGTGGAATGACCAGCGCGCAAAGATAGTTGGCAAAACCAGAACTGGCCACTACGATAGTGTGCGCTCTAACGTTTTTCCGCAGCTCAGGTCAAACACACTTATGAAAACGCCGCTGATTGTCTGCCTTC
>DATCAX010000263.1:0-9265 GCA_036512375.1 Candidatus Angelobacter sp.
TGGAGTAACGACGTTTCTATGCGGCTAGGCAGGCATACATTTCGGGTGGCGGCAGCTGGCATCGCTCTTTGTTGTTTGCCCGCTTTCGCGCAGCAGCCAATAATCTCAGCAGCGGCCAATGGCGCCGAAGGCCATCTCACGGTCACGGCTACAGTGGTCTCTTCAGTTGGACTGGTAGTGTCCCCCGAAGGCGAACAGCAGATCGTCATCGCCAACGCAGCCGATGTGAGAGACAACGTCTCAAGATTGCAGCCTGTGGTGGTGGTGAAGCTGATACCGGTTGCGGACAGCAACAAGAGAAACCCTGCTAAAAAGAAACAGCCCTGATTTCCCCTCACCATTCACTGCAAGCAGAATATGCCATCCCGAGCCGAGCTGGAACACCCGTCCGTTGTCCTAATCCCTAATGAGCGAAGGTGAGGGATCTGCTCCGCTGATGCCTGGGGACTGGAGAGCAAAGTGATTCGCGTTAGTTATCGGGCACCGGGTCCGCCGTCGCACCACAAACCTATTACTTCTGCGGCGCAGCCTCTTTTGTCCCCGCGTTCAAATCGATGTCCCGAATATTTGCCGGAGCCGAAGGAACCGCCACGCTGCGCGAAACTTCCTTCCCATCGTGTTCGATCACTACCGTATACGTTCCCGCCGCCAGATTGCGGAAGATATACGCGCCCGTCGCGCTGGTCTTCACTTCCCGGGAAACTTCTTTCAGTCGAACAACTGCACCAGCCAGGGGGACGGTTTGCAGCGTCGCTTTGTCATAAACCAGCACGCGCCCGGCAATCGACCGCACCGCCTTCACGGTAAATTGCGTGCTCGCGGGCTTGCCTGATTCCACCAGGACAGTTTGCGCGGCAAGGTCCTGCAACGCGTATCCCGGAGGGTAGGAATCGGGCAGCGTGGCCACTGAATAATTGCCCGGAACGAGCCCCGTAAAAGCGAACTTCCCATTCACGCCGGTCTGGACACGTCGCGTAAATTTCTCGCCCTTTAACTCCACGGTGATTCCATTGATGCCGGCGCCTGCGTCGTTCAACAGGAATCCGAAGATCTGTCCTTTGGCGAAGTTGACGCCGAAATCAGCCGTGGCATTCATGTCCACCGTCGCCGGTGAATCCGTGGTGTAGAAGAATGGTTCATCGCTCTGCAGCTTTGCTTCCACACGGTGCACGCCGAACGGCACATGATGGAACGAGTAGTAGCCACTGGAGTCGGTGCGCGTGACGCGGTCTTCATCCAGCCGTACTTCCACGCCACCCATTACCGGAAGCTGCGCGCTGTAGGCTCCGCCGGAGTCGTCATCACGGAAGATGTGGCCCTGGATCATGCCATGGCGTCCCGGCAGCAGAAGTCCGGGCACGGAGAAAAACCTGTGCTGGATCGAAATGCTGAACAGCGGGTGCGTTGCGGTAACGCCGTTGTTGCTGGTCTGTACCAGTGAAGCTGACCCGATAATGTCATTCGTCGACTTCAATCGCTGCGAGTAGCTAAGCGTCGCCGTCTTCAGAATAAAGTGGCCTTGCAATAGTTCGGTATCACTATCGAAGTAACTCAGATCAACTTTACGGCGATTCTGGCTGTGCGATATCCAGCTCATGGCGGCGCTCAGGTCATTGCGTGAAGGCGCCAGGTTTACGGTGAAGGCGTTGGTAAATCCCAGCAGTTGCAGGAGAGCCGTGTTGCGCAGTAGATCGGCCAGTTGCTCCGGCGTGGACGCGACAATCCCGGCGCGGTCCAGCGCATCCTGCAATCCGGGAATCTGCGAGAAGATGGCGGCCAGCGTCGGCACCTGAACGTCATGCCGGTAGAAGCCGCTCAACTGAAATTGTCCGGCGGAGGCACGTGCGTTCACGGCGTAATCATTGCCACCGCCTCCGCCTTCAATATTGACGGTGCGCTGGTACTGGAAGCCGGTGCCAAAATGCCGTGTTGAACAATCCACCCCGGCGGGCAGGTTCACTGTGGAAATGCGCGGCCCCACGGGTATCTTCGATTGAAAGGTGGCGTATGCGCCGCCGCCGTTCACGGAAAAATTCCGGTTCAGCTTGAAGTTGAGCAGGCTGCTGGTAGTAAACGTGTTCTGGCTCAGCGTAGGCAGGTTGTAATTGGATTGGTTCAGGTCAAGGCTGGCGTAAAGACGTTCCGTCAGCTTGCGGCTGGCGTTGAGGTCCGCAAAAGTTCCGTGCTGGTTATTCACCGCCAGCGAGGCGAAGTTGCTCGACTGTATATGGAAGTTTCCCAGAACGTGGTTGCGCTTGTCGTCGTATGAGCCTCGCGTGGCAAAGCCGACACCGTGGCTCATGCCCAGCTCAGCCAGAAAGTTTCCTTTGTCACTAAGCTTGCGCCGGTACACGAGAGAACCAACCGCGCCATTGCTGGCGAACGCGCGCTGGCTGTCAGGGTTTTGAAAATAGAAAGCATTGGCTTCCAGGGAATTTACGTCGTCGATGCGAAACACCCGCGACACGCCGGCGGTATATTCGCGGTCCGTGGCCAGAAATAGTCCTTGAAACGTGGCGATAGAAGTAAAGCCACCGTGAAATTCCCACGCTCCCTGCCGGAGGTGGAAGCCGCGAACCAGAAAACCATCGAGCGTGAGCGGAGAATTCAGCACATTCTTGTCCACGAAAGTTATGTCAGTATCAGGCCGGCTGATCTGATACGCCAAAAAGGGGAAGCCGATAGCCGAGGTGGAACCTCCGGCGGAAAACAGGTTGGCATTGATGACCTGCATTCGCGTGAACGATTTTCCCTGCGTCCGCTTCAGTTCGATCGAGTTTGTGATCTGGCTGGGATCTGAGTTGTAGCGAAATTCGTATGTGCCGTTCTCGCCGCTGCCCTGCCGCTCCGGCGGCTCAAAGCCTTCAGGCAAAATGGAAGGTGGAACAGGCACTGTCACCGCCAGTGTCTGCGCACCGGCTGCGGTCACGACAACAATGTTGGTGGAACCTGGCGCTTTGCCCACAATTTCAACCACGCCGTTGGCGGCGGTGGCGTCAGCAATATTGGAATCGAGTGAGTAAGCAGCAGTGGCGCCGGCCACGGGGAGCTGCAAAGTCTTCTGGTAAGCCACTGAAAGCGGAGATTGCCCCTGCGCCGCCATACAACAGGCGGTCGCCAGCAGGACAAGGCTCCAGCAGCATTTCATTTTTTAGGCACTTCGAAGGCCGCTTCCGTGGTGAGCGTCTTGCCTTCAAACTGGAATGAGCATAGCGCGCGATAATTTCCGGGCGGCAGATCCCCGGGATATTCGGCGGAAAATTCCAGCCGCTCGCCCGGCAGAAGCCGCTGCGGATCAAAAATCGCTTTGCCGACCAGAGCGCCGCTGGAGTTCAACACAGCCGCCGCGCCTTCCGGCAGCACAGGTTCGGCGCCGGAGTTCGAAATCCATTGCGCGATTTTCATGTTCGCGCTCTCGCTCGCTGGGGTCACTCGTACCGGCTCAGTCTGGAGCTTTACGTTGTCTGTGAGGTTGAAGGTGATGAGCGAGCCGAGCGACGCTGTCATGCCAACAGCGCCTGAAGAAGTGGGCAGCTTGTCCGTGCCGCGGAACATCGCCACCACCGCGCGCAAATTTGTCTGCGCCGGCAGCGTGAGCCGCACATCGACGGAGGCAGATGAAAATGGTTTCACCAGTACGGTCTTCTGGGCGAACACGGCGGACGCGGCAATGCTGTTCGGCGTTTCACCGGCGGCCACAAAGACGCGCTTGCCATCCTTGATGAGGACGTCTTCCGCCACCATTTCAAAAGCGAAGTCGCGCGCGGTTTGATTGGTGAGCGTGAGCGTCTGCGCCAGTGTCTGGCTGAAGCTTCCTTTGGCCATTACAACGGCGGGGCTTAGCGAGATGGAAGGCTTGTCTGTCTGCTGAATCGGGGCTGCTGGTGCCGTGGCGCCTTGCCCTGACGCGGCGGGCGCAGCTTGCGTGGAAGCCGCAGGCGCTACCTGGGCGTTTAACCGTGCCGAATGGAAAAACAAACTAAAGCACACAAGTAAAAGCACCTGTGCCACATCAGTTCGAAACAACTTAGTTCGGAACAACCTGGAAAATAATTGCATTGTGCAGTTGAGAATTCTTCTCCGTCAGAGATGTGGGCACTTCAATTTCCAGACGGTGCATCACGGTTGTTCCTGTCCTTGCCTGGCCCTGAAGCAACTGAGGAACGGTTAGCAGCGTAATCCCGTCGAGCCGGAATGTGTACGCGGGATCGGGTACGGTAAGCGCTGCCATCACGGTGGCGGTGGTGGCGCTCTGTGATCCGGCTTGAATGCTCATGCCGAACCGGGTGGAAACAACAAAGCGCCCAGGCAATTTCTGCACCTGGACGTTCGCCGTCTGGGCGCCGCCGGTATTCGAAACCGAGCCCAGGTTCAAGCTGCGCTGGCCGGACGCCCCGCCACTCAAAGCGGCTCCATCCGGCGCGCTTACAAAACTTACTGAGATTGCCCCTTCAGTTGCAGACTTCATAGAAACGGCGCTGGAGGTGCGTTTAGCCGCGCTCTTGCTTAGTGTCCACCCGTCGGTCATGAGGGAGGAACCGAACAGCAATAACGGCAGGACAAAACGTAGCTCGATTTCGCACCTCCCGCTCCAGCTCTAATCCATCTGTCTATCTCGTTTATCGACCCCTTGCCAATCCAATTAAACGCTTAATTGGCTGTGGCAACGTAATTAATACTGTTGCTGATCAGGGTTCCGCTGGCTGTGGTGAAAGGCACCGTGATGGCCACCGGGAAATTGCTGTTCGCGGCATAAGCGCCCGTCGCGGTCAGCGTGGACTGTGCAGCGTTCGTAACGGCTACGCCGCCGACGCTCCAGGTGTTGACTGCATCCGCTGCGCCCAGCTGTGCTTTCAGCGTGTAGTTCGCGCTGGCTGAGTTGGTCTTTGCGACCTGCACGTCAACGGCAGAGCTGACGGTAAATGTGGTCGCTGTGGTGCTGCGAACAATTCCGGCTGCAAGGGCGCCAAAGGCTGAAACGTTGCCGAATGCCAGTGTGGCGGCGTTGGTTCCCGCGCCGCTGGAAAGCGCCAGGCCGGAAGCGTCAGAGTTGAATACCAGTTGGATCGATCCATTCACTGTGGCAGTCACAGTGAGCGTGCCGCTGGCGGTTGTTTGTGCGATCGCGGCCGACGAAATCATCATCAGCGCCGCAAAGATGGTTAAGAGCATTACTTTCTTCATTGTGTTCCTCTCCTCATTTCGAATTCAAAAGTTCGTTACTGCAAAAAAGTCTTACTTCGAAAAAACTCAGTTGGCCGTGGCCGTAAAATTGATCGTCGTCGTAATCGGCGCACCCACCGCTGGCCCGCCCGCTCCCGGTGCTGCAGTAGAAACAACCAGATCCAGGTTGTGTGCTATATCCGTGTTGTAAGAGCCGTTTACCTGAATCGTCTGCGACGCCGTGGTCAGCGTGACGGCATCCACTTTGTAGCTCAGGCCGGTAGGCGCAGCGGCTGCCAGGTTGGCGGCAAGCGTGTATGTCGTGCTAGTCAATCCGCCCTGGACTACCTGCACATCAAAAATCGTCCGTACAGTGAAGTTGGCCGCGGTCACGCTGGGCCGGGTCACACCGCCGGAGAGCGGACCAAAAGCGGAAACCGCACCGAAGTTTGCGGTTGCGGCGCTGGTGCCTGCAGCGCCAAGCGTCACGCCTGCGGCATCGGTATCAAATTGGATCGAGATCCCGTTTTTATTGACCAGACTCCCGTTGATAACGCCCGTGGCCGTGGTTTGCGCCACGAGTGAAGCGCCGCACAACATCAGGGCCGCCAGGACCGCGCCGCGCATGTTCGAGATGTAATTCTTCAACATGGTCAAACCTAATTCGCCGTAGCCAAAAAAGTAATCGTTTCAAGCAATACCTGCGCGGCAACCGTGTTCTTCACCTGCACTTGCAGGGTCTTGGTGATCGGCGCGCTATAGTTGTCGGTCGTATCCAAAGTAGTAAAGCCAGCGGTGGTTAATGTCACGTTATTGAGCAGCCAAGTCACGTTCGCCGGAGGGGGCGTAGAAATCTGCGCCGCCAGCCGATAGTTTGGGCTGCTGGAATTTGCTTTGGTCACCACTACGTCAAAAGCGCTGCTGACTTCGTACACAGCGCCGGTCAGGTGCGTGTAATTCACGCATGCCGACGAATGAGAATTACCCGGAAATGACGCCGTGCCAAGATCAAGGCCTACATTATTCGTCCCGGCATTGGTCAACGGACAGAAACCGGTGGTCCCGACGGATGGGTTGTTCTGAAAAACCAGGGTGATGGAAGACTGCACGTTCATGGTGATGGTGAGCTGGCCGGAACTGGTCTGCGCGCCGGCGCTCGCGGCCAGAAGACACAACAAGCCGCTCAATAGGAGCAGTGCTTTCTTTCTGCCGAAATTGAATTTGCAGTTCATTGTCTGTCGAAAGCCAACCACGAACCAGAAATCGTCTTGCCTTACTTATCTCTTCCCGGACAGCAAATACTAAGGGACGTACCGTGCCGAACCTGTGACGCCAATCACTGCCCACTTATGTACCGTGACAAATCTTTCTGGCCGAAGCTCTCTTACCCGAAGTACCGTCCGTCTTGCGCCTGGTACACTGGTCTTTCGTGATAGCAGCAGTCTAAGCGGAACCTCACAAACGGCAAACAGTACTTCAGTCACTCACGGGGACTGAGGGGAAACATCTGCATTTGAGGGATTTACCTGAGCTTGCAGCGATTTTATCGCTGCATCAGCAGATGTAAATAAGGTGTTTCTTACATTTGCACCGGAATAGTAATGGAGGGTGGGTGCTCTGGCGATTACAGTCGCGGTTTGTCGGGCGCTTGTGCCTGATCATCTTTTGACGCCGCGTCAGCCTTCTTCTTTCTTGCCGCGGAGGCCCGGTCAGACCATTCATTGGCTTGTTGCAGGTCTGCCCTGAAGGCTTTTTTGTTGCCGCATTCCAGTTCAGCGCGCAGACGATAGAGGAGGTTCATGTATGCCATGGCATCGTCATAATCCTTGCGCAGGGAAATAGCCTTGGTCAGCATCGCGATGCCGCTGTCGACGCCAGGGAGTGACGCTGCTCTCAAATCTGAGCATCCCTCTGACAAAATCAGCGAATAATCCAATTCCGCGTCCAGCTTCGCTTTCTCCGCGATAATTTCATGGTTCGCAATCGACCAATTCACTACCGCCGCAGCATAAAGCAATTCAGGATCGCTGGGATCCAGTGCGATGGACTTTTTGTAACTCTCTTTCGCCGCGCTAAAATTATTCAACTGAAATTGCAGGTACGCCAGGCCTTTAAGGGAATTGATGTCGGAAGGGTTACCCTTAAGAATTTCTGAGTACTGCCCCAGCGCTTTTGTCGCCCAGACAACGTTCTCCGGAGTATCCACGCCTGGCACAAACAGTTGCGCATAGGTTGTGGCCAGGTAGAGCCTCGCAATGACGAAGTCCGGCTCCAGATTCAAAGAGTTGTTGAAATGCTCCGCCGCTTCCTCATAGTGTGCCGCGCGAAAGGCGACGACACCCTGGTTCAGCTCCTCGCGCGAAGCCAGGTTAGAATTCGTTTGGGACACGCCTGCGGTTACAAAGCAAATCAGCAAACCCACAGTAAACATAATTCTGGAAATCATAGGCCTTGTCCCAATCCTAGCGTAAAGCCCCTGTTACGGTGCAATCGTTTCCACCAGTTCCAGAGCAGTCTTTCGTACCGGCTTCATCAGCGGCAGCCCGGACAAGCGCAGCAACGTCACCAGCAATCCCAAACTCTTTTCCATCAACTTCTGTGTGCGCTGCTGCTTCTCAGAGCGGTCATACAGCCAGAACAGGATCAGTCCCATCTGGTAAAGCCAGAGCAGGTAGGGAAGTTGCGGCTTCAGATCGGCAGGGACCTTCACATCGCCACCCTCCAAGGCAATACGCAGGTGCTCAATGGCCCGTTCGCGAATCGGGCGTGTCTCTTCACTAAAAGGTGAAAGCGGATCTTTGCTGTCCGGCGCGTGGCGAAAAAGCGCATCGCAGAAATTGCGGTTGGGCGCCAGCAGTTCAAAGCGCTTCTCCATCACGCACCGGAGCCGGTCCTTCAACTTCTTCTCACCGGAGATCGCCTGCAGGATGGCTTCATGGCTGCCCTCCTGCATCTCCTGATAGAAAGCCAGGACGATGGCCTCTTTCGAAGAAAAATAGTAATAAGCGCCGCCCAGGGCCACCCCGGCTTTGGCCGCGATGTCGCGCATGGTGGTCGGCTCAAACCCTTTTTCGCGGAACATCTCCATTGCGGCTTCATAGATGCGCCGGCGCGTATCTTCCGCGCGCGGCGTGGGACGTGTTTTCATTGCAGGCACATTCATCGCAGGTAATCCGATACTGTTCCGTCTCGCACGGCACATGGCGTCAGCGGAATTTTTTTAAGTTCGCCCGCTATCTCCTCTGGCCGGTCGTGGCTTAGCCAGCCGGAAATAGTGTGGCGGTTTTTGGAAATCATCTCAAAGGCCTGCCGCGCAAACGGCGCAATCATCGGATGCGCCAGCCGGCACGCCCACTCTCGATATTCTTCCAGCGCATATAACGCCATGATCCAGGCTGAATTGTTCAGGTACACTTCACCGTCATCGCTGATTACAGCCAGGTCATTGCATGTGACCATTCCCTCCAGCTCGGGAAACATCTTGTGCGCTTTTTCGGAACCGGCCGGGATCATCGACAGTCCCAACCATGTCCGCTGCACTAGCAACCAGTCTTTCAGCCGCTCGCACAGCTCGCATTTCGGATCATATAGTACGTAGAGCTTTTCCATCATTCACCTCGCGTTGCAGCATTGGGACCGATCGCTTACCGCGGAACCGCCACTCTCAATACTGCATCTGGCGCCACCGGAGGCCGCCGCGGGCCGTTGTGCTGTCCATGTGCGCGTATGCGCGAGAACACAAACAGGTTGAAGAAATGCATTCCGCCCAGGGCCAGCAGGACAAAACCCAGCTTGTCACTCAACATCTCAATCGACGCCCGGGACGTGGTGACCGAGGCGTTACTCTTTAACGCCAAGGTGACAAATCCAATGTTGATCAGATAAAAACCCACCACCAGCAGGTGATTCACTGAGGCCGCCAGTTCCTGGTTGCCGTGGAAAGCGTCCACCAGGAAGATGGCGCCACGTTTATGCAGGGTGCGTGCCACCCAGATGGTCAGGCTGACGCTGATTAAAAGATAAACCAGGTAACTCACTACGATGGCTGTGTCGTTGTTATACATAGGGCGCTCCTTAATTGTCGAGTTGAACGTGTTCAAAA
>DATCAX010000264.1:0-7575 GCA_036512375.1 Candidatus Angelobacter sp.
GAGCGCGTTCGACTTCCCCTCCAAAATCGCTGTGGCCGGGCGTATCGACAATGTTGATCTTGACGTCGTGATAAATGATGGCCGTGTTCTTGGCCAGAATGGTGATGCCGCGCTCGCGCTCCAGATCGTTGGAGTCCATTACCCGGTCGACTACAGCCTCATTGACGCGAAACGCGCCGCTCTGGCGCAGCATGGCATCTACCAGCGTGGTTTTTCCGTGGTCTACGTGCGCGATAATTGCGATATTGCGAATCCTGGAATTCAAATCTCTATTGACTCTCTGTTCTCTAAAGAATGGGTTACTTCTATTCTATCTGGAATTCTGCCTTGATGCGGGCCATCGCCTGCCAGGCAAGAAAAACGGACGGCGCCGTAGTTAGAAACCCAGGCCGTCCGCATCCGTCTGACTTTAAACTTTTTTAATGGGCAAGCGCCCGGTCAATTTTGATCCGGTCATCCACTCCAACAATTGCGCTTTCGTGAATAGGTTTGAAGCCGTCTTTTTGAATCGTAATGTCATAGTTGCCGGCTTCCACCTGGATCGCAAGAGGAGTCGTTTTTTGCAGAGGCGTGCCGTTAACTGTGACCTGTGCGCCCTTGGGTTCAGTCTTAATTTCAATTTGCGCCATGCCAGAGCCGTTGCCATTGTTGCCGAACAGCTTTCCGACACCGCCGCTGCCCACCAGCTTGATGTTGTCCGTGCGACCGGCAGCCATCAGGCTGGGCGCATAATTTACGGATTGTCCGGCAACCAGTTTTAGGTCCGTGGTCGCATCCAAAAAGCCCTGCTTGCGGACCACAATACTCTGCGGTCCAGGCTCGACGAGAAATTCAATCGGCGTAACTTTGCCGGTGTCTTTTCCGTTGATCCAAATTTGCGCACCGCCCGGCTTGCTGGCTACGGTCACAAAGCCTTTGACGGCGGTCATGCGAACGTCAATCGGCGTACGTGCCCCGCCAGCCACCTGTACACTACGCGTCTCCGTGGCATAGCCCGGCATGTTGAACGTGACTTTATACGTTCCTGCGGACAGCCCAGGAACTGTTTGCGGAGCTTTCCAGGATTGCCCTGCGTGACCTTCAATCTCCACGGTCGCGCCCATCGGCATTGATGACACGATCAACTGTCCTTCAGTTGCCGCGGGCGGAGCCACCGGAGCAGCCGACGCGTATCTTGCGGCTTTCCCTGCGCGCGCCGACGTGGCACGGGCTTTCCCTGGTTCCTCTGGCTGAGCCTGCCCTGGCTGAATCTGCCCTGGCTGAACCTGTGCTGATTGGGCCTGGCCCGGCAGATGACTAAACGGTGCGGCCGCATTCGCTGCAGCCTGAGAAGATGACGGTGCCGCTGCATCTTCCTGCTCAGCAGGATGCCGCTGGAAAACCAATGCCAGAACCACAATCACGCACAGTCCACCGACGACAGCTGCCACCACCTTCCAGTGGTTCGCTGTGCTTACAGGCGCGCGTGATGATGTTTTCTGGGCGGCCATGTAGGTCGTGCCCACCGTTCCCGGAGTCGGTGCTTTAATCACCTGACTCCCCGACGCGGACGGTATTGCTTTAAATGTTTGGCTGGCGGAAGGTCCGGGTATTGCTTTAAATGTCTGGCTGGCGTTCGGCCCTGGCGCAACCCTGATCGCCTGGCTTGCGTTGGGCCCTGGGCCGCCCTGATAAGCAGGCATGGATCCCGTCGCGTTGGCCCGAGCCATCGGTTCTGCTTTTGCGGCTTCTTCCAGCGCGGCAAAGAATTGCTGGCCGCTGCCAAACCTGTCTGCCGGATTCTTGGCAAGCGCCTTTAACACAACTCTTGAAATTGCTTCCGGCACTCGCGGATGCGCCATCTGCATCGGGTGCGGATCCACGTCAGTAATGCAGCGGTCCACTTCGCCCAGATGAGGTCCGTGGAACGGGCTGCGCGCCGTGTACATCTGATAAATGATCGTCGCCGCGTTGAAAATATTTCCTGCTCGATCCTGCGGCTTGTTCTTCACCTGCTCCGGAGAAAGATACGGTTCATTCTCCAATTTCTTCGTCGGAGACTGCGTCAGCAGGTTCTTATCGCGCAGCAAACCAAAGTCGAGCAGCTTGATCGTGCCATCGGGCAAAACTTTGATATTGGTTGGGTTCAGAAAATTGTGGAAGACGCCCTTGCTGTGCGCATGGTCCAGCGCCGCCAAAAGTTGTTTGGCCAGCTGCAATACCTGGCTCATCTCGGGCTGGCGCTTGGCCATAACTTCTTTGAGGTTTTCCCCCTCAACGAACTCGGCCGTCATGAACACGGTAAAGTCTTTGTATCCGCAGGTATGCAGCTTGGCGATATTAGGATGGTCCAGCGTGCTGGCGGCACGGGCTTCAGCAAGTATCTTCTTAAGAAGGCCGTTGACGTCGTCCAGCCATTCCGGCACTTCAAACTTGCGCAATGCAACAGATCGGTTCTGCTGCGGATTTCTGGCGTGATGGACCGCTCCCACGCTTCCCCGCGGCAGTTCCTTGACCAGTTCAAGGCGGTCAGTGCGCGGAGCTACAGCGGTGGCTGTGGCAGTCTCGGGAGCAATGCCTGTTGCGGTGGCAGTGCCTGTGGCGGTTTCCGGGTTTTCTTGCATCGTTGTGTACCTGTGCAAGCGCTCTGGGAGGAGGTCACCAGAATCCTACCCCAAAGTTCCCTGAACCGTGCCCACAAGAACAGTGTTCTACGGTTACCAAGGTAATTGCGGAGTTCCAAGGTGGGAAGCGGCGTGGGTGCGCGTTTCAGGCGGTCAAGACGCGTTTCAGGCAGTAAAGAAAGGGGGTAGCGTACGATCAAAATCAATCTTTTGGCGGCCTTGATGGCACTAGAAAACACGCCACCCTAAGACGAAGGCTTGGGGGGATGGCAACAAGCAGGCTCACCTGCGCTTTTTTCTCTCTATCTGCTTCAGCATCTTGTCATACTTGTTGGCATCTCTGACGCGGCCCCATTGGCGATACAAAATGGCCAAGTCTTGCAGCGTGTTTATGGTATCGGGATGCCTCGGGCCCAATGCCTTTTCTCGAATTGCATAGGCGCGCAAGAACAATGGCTCCGCGAGTTTGAATTTGCTCTGGTCACGGTACAGGCTTGCCAGACAGGCCATAGTATTTGCTGTGTTTGGGTGTGCCGGCCCCGTGACCCTCTCTCTGATCTTTAAGGCTCGCTCAAATAGCTTTTGAGCTTCATCATGTCTGCGTTGATCTTCATAAAGAGTTGCCAGATTATGTAGACTGTTTGCAACGTCCGGGTGATCGGGCCCTAACACCTTCTCTCTGATAACCAAAGTTCGTTTGTAGAGCGGTTCGGCTTCTTCCAGCCGACCCCGATCCTGATGTAGTTGCGCTATGTTACTCAGGTGGGTTGCAATGTCCGGGTGTTCTGGCCCAAGCGCCCTCTCTTCGATTCTCAAAGATCGCTCATACAGAAATTCGGCTTCTTCCAACCTGCCCTGACTTTGATAAAGAGTTGCCACGTTGTGCAAACTGGCTGAGGTGTGCGGGTGCTCCGGTCCCAATACTCGCTCTGTAATCTCCAGAGCTCGCTGCAACAGAGGTTCGGCTTCTTTCAGCCTACGCTGAGATTGATAGAGCAATGCCAGATTGTGCAGATTGGTTGACACTTCAGGGTGGTCCGGTCCGAGTGCTTTCTCTTTGATCCCCAAAGCTCGCTGGAATAGCGGCTCGGCTTCCCCATATCTGCCCTGATTGTAGTAAAGCAGTGCAAGATTGTGCAGACACGTAGCTGTCTCCGAATGTTCTGGTCCTAATACCTTTTCTCTAATCTCCAAGGCTCGCTTTTCCAGAGATTCGCTCTTTGCGTACTTTCCCTGATTGCTATAAAGCCAAGCGAGTTTGCTGAGACTCTCTGCTGTGTCAGGATGCTCTCGCCCGTATGTTTTCTCCCGAATAGCTAGACCCTGATTATAGAGAGGCTCTGCCTCGGCGTATTGAGCACGCTGGTGCAGATAGAAGCCAGCGTTTCGCAACAGAGTTGCCGCTGCCGCGAATTCAAAATTGTAATCAATAACATGTTTGCTGCTTAGAAGAGCATGCGAAAGCAGCCGTTCACAATCAGGCCACCTGGGGAACTCAGGGTCAGGGAATGCCGTGCTGACTGCCCGAACTGTCCGCTCCGCCCAGGAGCGTTGTGCGTCAGAGGCCATATTTGCGCGGACAACTTCCTGAACTAAAGGGTGAATGCTATAGCTTCGTGCAGCAATATTCCGGCGAATCAAAGAATAATTCGTCAACGGCTTGAGCAGCTCATCCAAAGCAACGGGGTCTTCGGCCACGGTTTGCAACTGGGAGGCAAGAGGTTCACCCACCTCTGCTTTTCCCCACTCCAACAATTCCAGGGGAATCATTGCGGGTGATAGAAAAGCACTAAGTCGCAAAAGATCGGCAGAGGCAGGGGTCTTTTCAACCTCGGCAAAGTTCATGGCCCAGGTAGTGGCCACGGTCCCCTTGTAACCACCCATGACCGGGAGGCGCTTCTCAAGCAATTCCAGACGCCTTTTACGAAAACTTTTCAGATAGTCTTCAAAGCTTGTCTGGTTTTCATAAATAAAAGCACCCGCCTGCTCCAGTGCCAGCGGAAAATATCCTAGTTCTTTCGTCACCGCGTCAACGTCGACGGCGCTATCAGCGTTGCGCTCGCGTCCAGTACGCTTGAGAAGGAACTCTCCGGCGGCTTCCACAGGCAATTCAATGACTTCAAGCGGCTCTATGATGGACAGAGTCTGAAAAAGGACCTGAAAGTCGTGGGCCCTTGAGGTCAACAAAATGTGGCCCTTACGCTGCGAGGGCAGGAATTGCCGCACAAGGCCGGGAGGGTCAGCGTTATCGAACACCAACAGCCATCCTGCGTTCTGTTCCAGCCAGCGTTTGACGGCCCCGACGATCACCGCCTGGTCGGCTAGGTCCTTCACGGGGAGATTGAGCACCTTGGCTATCTGGATGAAGCTAGTGATCAAGGATTGTTCGGATTCCGCAAACACCCAAAACACTGCGGAGTATGCCTGCCGACGGCGGTAGGTATATTCGACGGCGATCTGTGTCTTGCCAATACCACCCAAACCGTGAAGCGCCTGCCAGCCATTTTTCAAGAGATCGTTACGCAGCGCTTCCAACGTGTCGATTCGGCCGGTGAAGACAAGATTGCGGTCATGCGGAACGTACCAGAGTGGGGAGTTCTCTCCGAGTTGCGAAGCCGCAGACACGGGTTCCTGGGCTGGTTTGGGCGAAGGACCTTGTTGCTTTTTGTCGCGGGCGGGAAGAGATTTCAACTTTCCCAATTCAGGTTTGCTTTTGCCATGTTGGTCTGTGAGCCGAGCGTAAAGCTCCCAATATCCATCCTCGGTTGCACATTCGTAAGATGTAGCAGACTTGAGCGGAGCAGGAATATGAGAACGCTCTCCACCTTCCAGCAAAACAGGAACAAATCTTTCGTTTCTCGATCCAGCATCATAGATCTGCTGATAGGTGAGGACGCTCTCCCAGATTACGCCGTGACCTTTACCGGGGTCTTCCCTGCCTTCAGTTCGCTTCAAATACACTTCAGTACAAACGATCAGGACGAAATCCGATTCCCTAATTTGGCGCTCCATCCATTTTGGCCAGCCTTCTGGCGGAGAAACCTCATACTGGTCTATGGTGGCGTCAACGCCGTCTTGCCGAAGACGGTTTGAGAGTTCAAGAACCCGGTCTTTGTGTTCGTCAGAATCGTGGCTATAGCTGATAAAGACTTTTGGAGGAGTGGCGGCGGGCGAATCTTGCACAACGGGATTTTAACCCTGTTTGTGCCATGTTTCGGGAATGAAATTAGCTTAGGTCGCTCCGCCTTTGGCTGCGCGACGGCCTTCGGCAGAGCGGAAGGGATCGTTAACTTCTGCTCTTGTGGCCCGACTGAGCTCGGGCCCTGATACGAAGCTGAAACACTCGACACCCGGCGCTTCGCCGGGTGTCTCTTTTTTTCGTGCAGAGGCGACGCGAGACGGAAGCCCGAGAGGGCTTCCGCGCGGCGGGTCTGCACAATGGCCTCGCTCCAGCGCAGCCGAGAGCGGCTGCGCTCCACGACTTTTGGGATGGGCATTGTCCTATTTCGCCATTGAATTGAAGGCGAATAAAAGGTAGAGTAAACTCAGCCATTAGCACTTAGCCTTTGGCCATTAGCTAACCCCAAAAACCAAAACATAAACACGATTGGTCACTGATGAGAACAAGCAGATTTGACGCGATTCAGGGCCAGTTCGACGCGATTGGAGCCCGGTTTTAGCTGGAATTTCTGGGATTGAAGGGAATAACTCCTTTGGAATCATAGTCGAGGCCATGGGGGGGTGGGGTGGGCGAAGAAAAAGATTGCCAAAACTGCCAAAATTGGTAATCGCCGGAATTGGAAAGCGTGATGATGGAAGACCAATACAGCCAGGAACACGAAGAGACTAACCCCAGGATGCCAGAGGCGCGGTACGCCTATTACCGACGGTGCCAGGTGTTCCGCAAGGGTGGCAAGCAGTGCAAGGCGCCAGCGGAAAAGGGATCGCACATTTGCCATGCGCATGCCGGGCAGCTGGCCACGGCGGTGCGCAGGGAGCGGGAACTGCAGGCGGTGCTGGCAGAAGCGGTGGCGCAGATGCGGAAGAGTGGCAGGCCGGAATGCGAGATGGCCGATCTGTTCATGGATTTTAAGGGCATCAACGTGACCCTGGCGGTGATGGCGAAGGAGCTGATGGCCGGCCAGATTGAATGCAAGACGGCTGGCAGGCTGCTGGTGCAGTTGCAGACCGTATCAAAGCTGTTGTGGATGGTTCATCGCAAACGACGCGAAAGCCGCAAAGAGGACCAGATTTCGCCGCAGATTTGCGCAGATGATCGCGGATTGGGCAGGCTAGGGGAAGGGCAACATCTCACCGCCGAGACGCGGAGAAGAGCCAAACATAAAAAGCAATTGGGCCGCGAAGGAACGCGAACGGACGCGAACCGCTTTGGTGGCCGGAATACGAGTGGTGGCGGACAGGCGCGGTTGGGCGCACGCGCCGCCGGAACTGTTGAGAGCGGCTTGAGCCTGAAGATCGGGGCAAATTTTTAGACGGGTTTACAGATTCGTTTTTAGGGATTCGATGTTCCGGCTGATACCAGTCGGGCGAACAAGGTCTTTGACAACTTAAACGAGCGTGCCACTGAGCGAAAGCTTTCAGTGATCGCTAAGGCGCTGCTGAGCCACGCAACTTCCGATCAAAAAACTCCGCCGCCGCCCTATACCCGCGCACCCACGTCCGCCAGAGCAGGAAGTCATGGATCTCGTCGGGAAAGATGATCTGCTCGATCTCAACATTTTGCCGGCGCAGGCGCTGTATGAGATCGGTAGTCTGCGAGAACGGCACGTTGCGATCGTCGTCGCCATGCATAAAGAGCACCGGAGACTTCCATCCCGCCACGGACGCCACGGGGGACGAATCAAAAGCCAGCTTAGCCGCTTCTTTGGCGTCCGGAGCATCTGATCCACGCTGGGCCAGAAAGACAGACCAGTCATGCACGCCGTGGAAGTCGCCGCCGGCGGCGAAGATA
>DATCAX010000265.1:0-6415 GCA_036512375.1 Candidatus Angelobacter sp.
GCTAGCGCTGAGCTGATGAGCAAGAAGCATAACGCGGTAACCGGCGACATACGGCCTGGCTGCGGGGCCAGCGTGGTTATGTATCCTCTACCCAGCAGTTGATCTATGCCCAAGTCAGCATCGAACACATATTCAAGGCTGGTAAGTGCAGCCACGAGGAAAGGAAGAGTAGCACACATCGCCGCCAGCCGGCGGCGTGCCGCACCCGTGAGGGTGAGTGCAAGACCGCAGAATAGAAAGCCCAGAGCGGTCATGCGCTGCATGGGGGCGAGCGCATGAGAAATCTGGATGAGCAGAACACTATGCAGAGACCAACCCACCAACACGGCCAAGCCTAGCAGGACGGATAACGTTCCTGCGACGAACGCAACGCGCTTGGGCCAATCGGTCGGTGAAGCCATATTTCCTTCGCCTTCAGAGAATCGACGAAAAATACAGTTGGGGAAACTACTGTGCGTACCCCTGACTCCTCATCTTAAATCCCCAAGGGTTTCTAATCCGAATTCTAGAACCGCGGCAAATTCAGAGATGTGACAATCATCACACCCACAGCGGATGCAGAGTGCTGAGACACGCGGAGGTTCACCGCTCAGTCATCCGGCGCAGCATAACTGTAGTTGGAAAAATCATTGCAGGCGCAATCGTGAGGACTATCGGGATGGCTCAGCTTCCGGCGCCAGCGATTTTAGCTCTTCAATATTGTGCAGGGTTTTGTTTCTCTCCTCCGGCTTCTTCTTGTTGAGATTGGGTGCGTTCGGATCCCGATAAAACGCCAGGATGTTTTGTCGCAACTCCGGAGATGCGCCCGCAAATTTAGCGGTCGCCAAAGTGTACTGCTCCCTGACGGCACGTATCTGGTTTTCTGACACCAATCTGTGCTAGGCGCCGGGCGCGATCGGCAACAAACATGGAGGTGGTGTTTTTCGTGGGTTTCAGTTGTGACAGCCTCATTCGACATGATTTGGGCTCGTCGAATGGACCTCGAAACAAATTGTCGGAAAAGGAGTGTCAGCGTATATGTTTTTCCACACCCGATATGGCCCCTTAGCTTTTGGCTAATGTCTAAATCGGGATCAGATCACGTCCGCATTTTATCGAAGTCGTACTTCAGGTCCCAGCGGTAAACATCTGTTGGGCTTAACTGGGCTACGGTTTCCTGGAAAACTTCTTTCGTTCGAATTGTCTCGGCCAGCCTGGTGAGTTGGAGGCGTAGATACTTTAAATCTGTCGGCTTGGTTATGTAGTCGTCCGCGCCAGCCTCATATGCTGCCTGAATGTCTTCCGGGCGATTTTTGGAGGTGTTCAGGATTACATAGGGGATCTTTTTTTCTTCGCCCGACTTGATCCATTGACACAATTCAAGCCCGCTAGCTTTGGGCATCTCCCAATCTGTGATACACACGTCGATGTCACGGCTTTGCAGCACATCGCGTGCTGCCTCGCCATCATTCGCGGAGAAACAGTTGTGTCCGCACTGAACCACTAAGCGTTCCAGCATTATCCGCGAGAGAACATCATCATCAACAATCAGGATATCGAGTCGTTGCATTGTTAGTCCTTCACAGCTTCTTAAAAACAGCGTCTTAAATCGGCTCTCGGCAGCACGGCCACGGGCGCCACATTAACCTGGATCGTGAGGATAGCTCGGCTCGAATTGGTGCTCGCCTTCTCGCTCCGTCCGGATGCTGACCCAGCAATAAAACTGAGCAATAGAAATGATCCTGCGGTATATTTATTGAAATTCATTTGTGATGATCTGCTTTCTTCGCGACCTTCTTTGCCTCGTCCTTGCCGACTGTCAGGTGGGTCTCGGAAGGCACTAACCTTGAAATGTTGTCTGCTGGATCGGTCGCATTTGCTATCACGGATTTCTCTTCTCCATCGGGAGTCACGATCAGGCTAGTTGACGCCACCACCGTTGTCGTGACGGTCAGGCTTCCTTCGGCACTACCTTTCGCGCCTGCCTGCGCAGTAGCGCAGGCGGTCAGCAGTACCAATACGAGAACCAATAATGACGGCCTGCACTTGCGCATATCGTGTTTGCTTACCTACTCAAGTCATCGGCTTATTGTGGACCGCAAGTTACTAATATTGTTCTTAATAAGATGTATCTTAGAAAATTGTCCCTATCAAAAACTCCATCCGAGCGAGCATTGGTGCCGTGAAGGCTGAATAGAAATGAGGACTCACGCCCATGCTTCCAAGGGATGCGGTCACAATGAAATATATGGGGTCACTCCAGATGTTTGCAGACGAGCGAGTGCCAGGGACTGAGTAAATCGAGCACAACTCGCATAATATCGTAGATGTGTCAGAACAAATTGTCCTGTTTGACACAGACAAGGCGTCATACTGAGTGTGAGAATTGTCCGGAGCTAGAAGTTCCGATAGGGTTTACGCAATGCCAGTGCAACTATTTTGGCGTGGCAAGCCGATCTCTGATCTTTTCCAGGCGGCTGCCTCGCTAGGGACGCATGAGAACGACATGAGCCGGAGCATCGCTTGGGCATTTGCTCGCTGCCCTGCATTCTTGAACGAATTCCTTTGCTCGTATGGTCAAAAAACTCATCCGGGGCCGAATGTATTGAAGCGCATTGAATTAAGAGCCAGCTTTTTTCTGGCGGGCCTTTTCAGCTAACGGCACTAACGCGTAGAATCCGAGTCCCATGAAGATGCAAGAGGACAAGGGATGATGTGGGCGCGCATACTGGCATATATCACTGGGACGGTGGACCAGGAATTGTTGCTCAGAAATGAATATTTGGCCACCGAGAACCGCATCCTCAGAGCAAAGATCAAGGGTCGTTTGCTGCTCTCCGATTCCGAAAAGACCACGTTAGCTGAAATTGCTCACCGGCTGGGACGGAAAGCCCTGGCCGAAGTTGCAGCCGCTGCCAAGCCAGATACCCTGCTTCGTTGGTATCGGGAGCTGATCGCTAAGAAGTTCGACGGATCGAAGTTTCGCAAGTCGGTTGGCCATCCTCCGGTTGAGAAAGAAATCGAGCGTCTGGTGGTGCGTATGGCCAGGGAGAGCCCGAGTTGGGGATATAACCGCATTGTGGGAGCCATGGCGAATCTTGGACACAGGCTTTCGGATGAGACGGTCGGCAATATCCTCAGGCGGCATGACATACCGCCGGCTCCGAAGCGTAAGCAGACCACAAGCTGGAAGGAGTTTATTCGAACTCACATTGCGGTAATGGTGGGAACGGACTTTTTCACGGTGGAAGTGCTTACCCTAACAGGCTTGAAAACGTATTATGTGTTGTTCTTCATTCACTTAGAGAGCCGGAGAATCTGCCTGGCTGGCGTCACCCGTCATCCGGATCAGGCGTGGATGGAACAAATGGCGCGCAATGTCACGATGGAGGAAAGCGGATTCCTCAGCCATTGCAGATATTTATTGCATGATCGCGACAGCAAGTACTGCCTCATCGTTTCGCCAGCTGCTCGAAGCGGAAAATGTGAGGGCCCTGGCTTTGCCGCCCAAGAGTCCGAACCTGAATGCCTATGCAGAGCGTTGGGTCAGGTCAGTCAAAGAAGAATGCCTCTCCAAGCTGATCCCGTTTGGCGAGCGTTCCCTGAAGCGAGCATTGCATCACTATGAAATTCATTATCACCAAGAACGAAATCATCAGGGTAAGGACAACTTGCGGCTCTATCCCTCCCCGAGTCGACTGATGAGCCGGGAGCAGGGGAAAGTGCGCTGCCGAGAGCGACTGGGTGGTCTGCTGAAGTACTATGAGAGTGAAGCGGCATGATCACACGTTCGAATTACTTGACCATACGGGCACATAAATACCTGTAATTCTTTTGTCTACTCTCTTTAAATAAGAATAAATCTGGCTTCAGAGATGATCGTGGTCGCTGTATGAATCCTTCAGTTGGCACTTGCAATTATTTTGGAACATACTAGCTTATAAGGATTTCCGTCTTTATATTTCGCAACGGAGGTGCCTCGTTTCTCAAGAAGGGGACATAGGTCTGGGTCTTTCAGAATTGCCCAGGTAGGTATGTCTTGGTTATGAAAAGTCCTGCGCAACTGCGCGCATGCTCGATCAGCGTATGGCGGCGTGCCATAGCCGTCCTCAAAAAATGCTGAACAACAGGTATGAACGCCGACTACGACCGGTGCTCTGTTGTCCTCTGCCATCATCCATCCTTCCTTGCTCAACGCGGCGTTTCCTGAAAGAACAGGTTCATGCAGATCAATCACCACAGAACCTGACTCGCCAACAGTGGTTGTTACGGTATCCAGCACAATGCCCAGGTCTTTATCGCACTCGTCTTCGGACTCTACTCCGTCAATCGAGAGGAACTTTCCATAATTCTGATCTTCAGGAATATAAGGAGCAAAAATGGTCCGTTTGTCAGCATTGATAAAATGCTCAAGATCTGGGTAGCCCACAATTACTGAAAGATCCTTCTTTATCTGGTTAATGTCCTCAGGACTTCCATCCAGAAGAGTGAGAGGACTGGGTAAAGTAAGAGAATCGGACACCGATCTTATCTTTAAGCCTTTCACGGAAGGACGGGGTTTGCAGGCATCCGCATCACCCTTGTCAGACTTTTCGCAAAGATCCAATAGGGCAATATCGAAGCCGTGTTTTTGGGAGCACCCAAGAAAGCCGGTTACCGCAAATTCTTTGCTTTTATCACTCGAGTGGCGGGTGGTCTCAAAATCAATGATCAACTCTTCAGTACCGTCCAATTGCAGGTCTGGATGGGCCTTGAGTAAAGGAGCCACCACATGGCAGGTTGTTGCAAATACGCCAGTGCCAATCATGAACCCTGTTCCCAACATTACTGGTGACACATTTGTGTCGCTTGTTGTATTGCGAATTTCGAGTCTACCAATGCTGCCTGACATTTGAGCAACCGTACTGAGCTTCTCCTTGGGTAGATCTCCAGGCTCAATGATAATTGGTTTGCCTTCACAAGGCGGCGGCAAGAGCGTTGAAATGGATGTACTTGGCGTGGGGTTCGAAGTAGGCGAAGGATATGGCAGTATTTGGTTACTGGAAATGGCGAAAGGAACAGCATTACATTGAAGTCCACGAAGCAACGCTTCCATAAGGTTGAGGGAGAGCAGAACACCGGGAGGGATTGGAATGGGAGTCGGAGTCGGAAGCCGCAGGGTTTTATCAAAGCTCCGATGCAGGTTAATACGGAGATCCAGTTTGTTGTCGAACTTGATGGCATTTTTGTTAAAGTTAATAGTTGTAGAGTCAACGCAGGCATCATCTTTCCCATGACCATATTTAGCATGATACGCCTGACGCCACCATAAACCACCTAGTAGCAATCCAATGATAATTGTTCCCAGAATGACGTAAATCCATTTCATAATAGCGCCTCTGAAGGTTTAAGCTGCTTTAATTTCTCAAGGTTCCAAACGCTTAGTGAGCTTTGTTCGAGTGCATTCAAGAAGCCTAGTTACCTGTCCGCAACTCATTTTCGAACAATGACCGAGCAGCAATTCGTCGGATAAGCTCCCTCGCCGCCTCCACTGGCCCAATCTGACCAGCCCTGCTCCTGTTCCGGGGGAAGTCCAAGTATCCCCGTGTCCTTGTCCAACGGCACGGTTGAATAAAAGCCCAACCTTAAGTGCAGAGTATCCAGCAGGTCATCAAGCTTCTGATAGGCATGGTCGGCGTGGCAAGGGCTCAATCTGTCCTGAGGTTCGGCCCAGAAATGTAGGTTGGCCGTGGAATACTTTCGATCAATTTTGGGCTTCCAGGTGGTTCCCGTAAGGACCAAATTGCAGTAATCATCGACTCTGTAAACCAACACCTGGCACAAAGAGAGTTTGTTGACGCAAGTGACCTTCTCTCCTGGATAAGGGTACAGGCAAGTAGGGGGATAATCAGCCGGTAACTCTGGGTCCGGCGAGCAGCGCAACAGCGCAAGATTGTCCGGAAATGGCAGGTAGATTTTGTGCCGGCTCTTGTCAGACCGCAGTTTGAACTTATATTCTTCCTGCGAAAAATCAACATCGCAATTAGAGATTATCTGTGGCGGGTGAGGTGTGGAAGTTACACCGCGCAGCACGTGTTGCGCACCCTCATTGATACAGAAGACATCATTGAAATCCCAATTCCCTGCTTTATAAATATGATCTGGCACCTTAGGCGTGAGAAGCTCTATATGAGTTTCCTCAAAGTGCAGAACAAAAAGCCCGTGAAGTACCACATTAAGTTGCAATCGCCTGTCTTGCTTCCCACAGCACCCACTTACCGCAGACAGGAGCGGCCCCGCGGCGGCAAATGCGGATAATTGTGCAAGATTTTTTATTACTGATCGCCGGTCTAAATGTTCCATGTTTTTGCCTTTATGGCTCAGCTTATGCTCTGCCAACCGCAACAAAAGCTGCCCAAAAATATGGGTGCCTCGTTGCTTCTACGCTGATCAGATC
>DATCAX010000266.1:0-2900 GCA_036512375.1 Candidatus Angelobacter sp.
CTCGACGCCGCCCAATAAAGTAATGGCAGTAATTTCACCGCCGGTCGTTCCCTGCGTCGCCACAACCATGACCGCATCTTCTTTCTGTAAGTCAGCCAGAGTAACGCTGGGAATCCGACTCAGCATCTGCTGGAAATCAGGCGCGCCGCCTGGGCGCGAACCCTGCGAGTTGCCACCCTGGCCAGGACCGGTGGCCGGCGTTCCGCTTGCTGAGGTTTGTCCCGAAGCCGGAGTTCCGCCCTGCAAGGCTCCGCCTTTCAGGAAGAAAGCCAGCCTCTGGGCCATCTGCGGCGCCAACTTGCGCAACTGCGAATCAGAATTAAATTTGATAACCACGGATTTTTTCGCCAGCAGGTCCTTAACCGTGATCGAGTTGCTGGCAGCATCAATCGAACTGATAGTCCCCGCAATATTGCGGAAGGTGCCGGAGATGACTTCTTCCGCCGCCAGTTCCTTGCCGTCTGCGCTACGGGCGCCGCGCGCACGCAACTGATCGCCAACCTTAATCTGATCGATCGTCCCTTTTTGTGCGTCAGCAAACTTCACTGAGCTGGGGGCATAGCGGAGAAAGCTGGTGTCTTTTGAAGTCTTAACCAGCACGCTAAGCGTCGGCGTGACCGCAACGGTAAAATTCCCGGTGGCGGCGTCAATGGCGCTGACGATTCCGCCCGTGCCGCGCTTCTGCCAGTCGTCGCGGTCATGCTGCTGTTTCTGGGCTACGTCGGCCTGCTTCATTACAACAATTGTGGTAGCTTCGATCGCGCCGTTGTCGCCCGTGCGGCCGCGCAGCAGCATGCGATCTCCGACCTGGACCTCGGCAAGAGTAATGGAAGGGGCATTCTTCAGATCGGTCTGTCCTGCCGCCAGGCGAACAATGTGTGTGCCATCGAGAACAGAGATGGTGATTTCAGAACCAGCATCGGTTTTGAGCACCAGGCTTTTCCCGCTGATCGACTTGACTGCGCCAACATTCTTGACTGTCGCGCCCGCGGCGGCTTGCGATCCTACAGAGGCGGCACGATCATGGGCCTTCAAAGCGACACCAAAGGTAAGACCAATAGCCGTGGCCATTACTGCCGATATGTGTGTCCAATTCAATGCAAACTTCCCTTCACTCGTTCCCAATCAGAGCTCTCCCGGTTGCCGAGGATCTAGCAATCTTAATTGTTAAGACGGTTCACCGATGCCGCCGAGGGGAAGAAACTGCGGTTTCCTGCTCGGTGCGGTGTTCTCAGCTTATCTATTATGAGAGATAGGTGTGGATAATCATCTCAAAAAGACTTCCGGTTTGTGTAAAAAGAAAGCAAAAAGTTTTGTTAAGTTGAGCCGTTCCGCGGGCATGAGCATAGCGGAGCATCGGGGTTCCCGATACGCCGTACTTGCGTGTTGGGGTGAGAGTCCGCAGGCGAAATCCCGAGCCATGCGATGGATCCGCTTTGGTTCCTCGAGCCGCTTACGGGCGTGAGCGGAGCTCGCGACCAGTAAACAAAGGGAAACATTCTTCCCGTCGTCGGAGGAAAAGTTTTTCCCGTTATCGCGCCCCGGTATTGAGAAAGCGATCGATTGCAATTGCAAACCTCACAGAATGCACGCGGTAGGTGCGGTTTGCAAGCGTCGACCTCACCCATCTGGGCCGTTCAATGTCACGGCAACTCAAATGCAAGTGTGATTACCGGGGAGAATGCGAGTGCACACAAGCCGCTGTTTCCACAGCATGAGCGTATAGCGTATGAAGGTATTCGCGGGCTGGCCTGGCACACCATGAATGAAAAGTGTACTTGAGGACATAACAGGCCACTGACGAACGCCATTGAGGGACATGTACTGCGAAGTTGTTCTGCCTGATTGCGCCTTCGTGTCTTACCAGAGTTAGCAACATTCCGGCACACGAAAATATCAGTGTTCCCGAGCGTGGCAACAGATTCATCAATCAGGGTTAATCGGCTGAATCATTCCATCCATGTCAAATGATCCTTCCGTTCCCCTTAAAAACTTACGGGAGACACAATGAAAACGCGTGCAGTCAATCTAATACTTGCCGTTATCCTTATTCTTGGCGCATCTTGCTCCGCATTTGCCGCTGTCGCAGTACCCAATCCTCTATCACCCGCATCCGGGGCGAATTTGACGTCACCGCTGACGATTTCGTGGTCTGCAGTCACTGACCCCAGCGGGATCCTCGGTTATAACTGGCAGGTCAGTACTTCTTCAACCTTCCCCACAGTAACCCTGCAAAACTCGACCAATGTGGGCATAACGCAGGACACAGTGAGCGGCCTGCCGAACGGCACGTATTTCTGGCGAGTGCAGGCAGTCAGTGGCGCGTTCGTGAAAGGCGCATGGTCAGCGGCACGCAGCTTCAACATTACTGGTATAGGCGCAGGACAGCCGGGCGCGCCCACGATGTCACCCACGAAGGCCTATTCCACGTTCCATCCGCTGGAAGTGATGACGTTTAACTGGTCCCCGGTTGCGGGAGCCGCGAGCTACGTTCTCCAGTTCTCCAAAGACCCGAGCTTCCCCGTCACAACTACCGGCACGTTCAACAACATTCCCAACACGACATATTCTTTCTCAACGCCCGATGAAGGCTCATATTCAGCGCGGGTCTATGCAGTGAACGCGAACGGCGTTGCGGGAGTGCCCTCGAACATCATCAACTACTCGATCTTCTACAACAATCCAATTGCAGCGCCACCGGCGCCGCTCTCGCCCGCGAATGGCGCGTCACTGACGCTGCCCATCCCAGTGGCATGGACAGACGTGGCCAATCCGCAGCCCAGCGGATACGAGTTGCAGATCGCAAAGGACTCGGGCTTCCAGCAGATTGAAGATGATTCACCGCAGCTCAACAATGCCAACCGCACAGTGCTTTCGTTAACGGCAGGCCAGAAGTTCTG
>DATCAX010000267.1:0-4837 GCA_036512375.1 Candidatus Angelobacter sp.
TTCCGCGTAGGTCACCGAACACAAATGACCCGTGACCTTCAAGCCGCGCTTGTGCGCCTCCTTGACTGCGGCCCTCATTTCCTCACGCGTGATATGTGCATAGGCCTTAAAGGAGGTCGCACCACGGTCCGCCCAATAAGCCACGATCTGACGTGCATCCTCTGGCCCGGTGAGTTGGTACATCTGCAGGTTTTGGTTACTGCCGGCGCCTTCCAGGTAAGGACCGGTAACATCGAAATGCGGTCCAGGAATCGTGCCAGTCTCAATAGCATGCTTGAGTCGCAGATCAGTAATAGGATTGCTGCTGCCAGCGGTGCGTGCCGTGGTCACACCATTCGCCAGATAAAGCCGGGGCGCTGAAAAGCTCATCTCCAGGAAGAGGCCCGGGCCCTCAAAGTTGAGATCGACTGCAAGGTTCGGCCGCGCCAGATAGAACATATGATCATGCATGCCTACTATGCCCGGCATAACCGAGTATCCCCGTAAGTTAATGATCGTGATGCCTTCGCTGGCAGCCTGGTCTGCACCTGGCGATATCGCGGTTATCTTGCCGCCCTCAATGGAAATATTCTGATCTTGCACCGGAGCAGCCCCTGTTCCATCAATGACCTGGACGTGCTCAAGAATCACCTTTTGTGTGCTGACACTCACGTACTTCCGCACCTCAGGGTTGAGAGCATCGAAGCGCTGCGCAGACGCAAACTGTGAACACGACAAAACCATAAGACAGAAAAAGGACAGCCAAAATCGCCTTTTCTGCGTGTATGGGAGACTGTGGCGAGGTGCAGGAACTGTTTCAACACGTTCCGTCATCGCTACTCGATGAGCAAAGCCGGTGTTTTCTTTCATGCAAATCTCCTGGTGATTTCTTAGGCTTATTTGTTGTTCTACAGCGTTAAACCAATTTTTAACATCAGTGGACAGTCGCGGCACAAAGTAAAATTACATTTTCCAAAAAATGCCTTCGTCAGAACATAAACTCGTTTTGCCATGAATAACCTATTAGAATTCAGGCCTGACAAAGATAAATATTTTATGATTAGTTCCCAAAAAGGAACGTCTGTTCTAACTTCCCATCATGGCCAAGTGGTAACAATCCAATCCACTTAGCGGCGGCAAGGAGTGGGACCTGGAAGCTTATAATTGATTCAACACGATCTTGCGATGGCAATCAGACAAAACATCGATGGCAAAGAGCGGAAGCTGCGCGCTAATGCGGTGCAGTGTGGCTTTGCCAGTGTACGAATGGAAGCCCTTGAGCCTGGTCCCGAAGCTGAAGCCACAGCCAATCATTTCATCGAAGGTGGACTTACCATGAGGAATACCAGGCTGAAATGAGAAAGCTCGCTCTCGATATCACGCGAAATGCCACTAAGAAAGGAACGGTGCGATGGAGACTTTGATTCAGGATATTCGATATGGATTGAGATTGCTGCGCAAAAGTCCTGGTTTCACAGCGGTTGCAATTTCGACGTTAGCTTTGGGAATAGGCATCAACACCGCGATTTTCAGCGTCATTAATTCTGTTCTATTACATTCCCTGTTATTTCGTGACCCTGATAGCCTGGTAAAAGTGAGGTTAGACGATCCCGGGGTAGGTCTCGCAGATTTGCTATGCTCGGTTCCTGAATGGGAAGATCTTAAAACAAGGCCCGGTGTTTTTGAGGACATAGTTTTAGTTGGCGGCGGAAGCGTAAATCTAACCGGTTCCAAGGAGCCGGAGCGTCTGGAATTTGTGAATGTCACGCCAAACTACTTTACGATGCTGGGAGCCAGGCCCCAGATAGGCAGATTATTTGGTCCTCAAGATTTCGCGTTAGGATTTGCCGAAGCGGCTGTGATCAGCGACGGCCTATGGCGCCGTGGTTTTGGCAAAGATCCGAACATTCTTGGAAGAAGAATCCGGCTTGACAATGATCTTTATACAATTGTCGGCGTTCTTCCTCCCGGATTTCGCCATCCGGGCAAAACCTTAACCTCGGAAGTGGAGGTATGGCTGACATCAGGGTTCAGCGCTGATCCAGCACCACCGCCGGCGCGTGCCCAAAAAGTGGCGGGCTTAGTACTTGCCCGACTGAAACCAGGAATTACATCCAAAGAAGCTCAAGCAAAACTGGACATTATGTCGGCGGACATAAGACGGGATTTTGCATCGGATTACCCTCCCAGATCCCAATGGTCGGTTCATATCATTCCGCTGCAAGAATCTCTTGTAGGCAAGGTGCGCCCCATCCTGGTGGTGCTCATGGCAGCTGTGATTCTGGTCGTTCTGATTGCCTCGGTGAATATCGCTAATCTTCTTCTAGCGCGCGCTTCTGGGCGGCAGCGCGAGATATCCTTGCGGTTGGCTCTGGGAGCTGGCCGATTGCGAATGATCCGCCAACTGCTCACCGAGTCGCTCGTCCTTTCTCTGATCGGCGGAGTGATAGGCATTCTGATGGCTGAAGTGCTTCTGAAGTTTGTGATTCGATTTGTTCCGTTCAACATTCCACGACAAAACGAAATCGCCATTGACTGGGTAGTCCTGGCATTTGCAGCCCTGGTTTCTCTATTGACAGGCCTAGTATTTGGTCTCGCCCCAGCGATCCAGTCCACCAAAGCCGACATGATTGGCACCCTTCGAGAGGGCGCCCGAGGATCTGGCTATAGCACCAAAACCCACCGCTTGCGCGGCTTGCTTATTGTTTCCGAGATGGCCTTTACAGTAATGCTGATGATCGGAGCGGGTTTGCTGATGCGCACCTTCTGGCGACTCCTGCAGGAGGATCCCGGCTTCAACAGTCATAACGTCGTCGTTTCCAGCATCTGGCTTCCCATTCCCAACGATCCAAAGCTTGATCCGTACAAAGGCCTGGAAAAGCAGGCCACGTTTATCAACGAGCTGTTGCGAAGGGCGAGCGCAATTTCCGGCATTGAACTGGCGGGTGTCACCTCAGATTTACCTAGTGGTCCCCCGGAGAGCAGCACTGATCTGAAGATCGAAGATATGCACGGAGACTCTTCGCAAAAGCTCTCTGCAGAAGTAATTCGCGTGAGCCCTGATTATTTCAAAATCGTCCAGACACCCTTGGTTCGGGGCCGTTTTTTCACCAAAGACGACCAGGCGTCAGGAGTTCCGGTGGCAATGATCGACGAAGGGACAGCTCAACGGTATTGGCCGGGCCGAGATGCTGTAGGAAGACGGCTCGGACTGGGACAGTATTCGCCATATCCGTGGTTCACGGTGGTTGGCATCATCAAGAACGTGAAACAAGACGGTCTTGACACGAACGGTGTTCCACATATTTACACTTCTGTTTACCAGGACAGCGGCAGAAGTCTGAACCTGGTGTTGCGGACGTCTGTGGCGCCCTCTCTTCTCGAAGGAGAAATTCGGCGTGAAATCCAGTCGATTGATCCCGGTCTGCCGATTTACAATGTTCGTTCCCTGGATGAAGTGTTGGCAAGGTCGCTGGCCCAACGGCGCTTTTCCGCTCAGTTAGTAGGCGCCTTCGCAGTCATGGCATTGCTGCTGGCTTGTGTTGGAATTTATGGATTGCTCGCATATTTGGTAGGTCAACGCTCTCAGGAGATCGGAGTGCGGCTCGCTTTAGGAGCCCAGCGAGGCAACATTCTGAAGTTGGTCCTGGGCCATGGGGGATTGCTGGCCGGCATTGGTATCGTTATCGGTCTGCTTATGTCAGCGGTGACGGCGCCATTGATGTCGAGTGTCGTCTATGGAATTCATATCATAGATCCGATCGTGTTTCTTGCGGTTCCTCTGATTTTGCTTATGGTGTCATTTGCGGCCAGCTATTTTCCTGCACGTCGGGCAACGAAAATAAGCCCGATCGAAGCTTTGCGCGAGGCATGATTCATTGGCGGGCCCTCCTGCTCATGGCATGCTCCTCTCCGGACGCTTGATTTCATAACCTTGCGGGGGTTCTGCGCCCATTAGATAGCGCGCAAAATAATCCCAGCGCCGCCGCATCACGTATGGGTCAAAATCATAGACGTGGTCGCGATTCGGCAACAGCAGCAGATCAAAATCCTTATTCGCCTTAATCAGTGCATCCACGAGGAGCAGAGTATTGTAGGGTGGCACATTATCATCCATCATGCCATGCGTCAACATCAGATGCCCTTTCAGATTCTTGGCAAGATTTTGAATGGCCTGACTATCGTAGTTGCTCGTGCCATCCGGGTTGCGCACCAACAAACCCTGATATCGCTCGCCCCAGTCATCCTCATATTCTCGATTGTCGTAGGTACCCGATTCCGCAATACCGACCTTGAAGAAGTCGGGATAACGGAACATGGCGGCTGCACTGGCGCATCCTCCGTCCGAGTGTCCCCAGATGCCGGCGCGGTCAATGTCAATCCACGGAAATCGCTGGGCCAGCTGCTTCATGCCCGCAACCTGATCGGGCAGCGTATTATCGCCCAGGTTTCCGAAACCGGTATCGTGAAACTTCTTTGACCGCAGCGGAGTCCCCATGCCTTCGATGTGCACCACAATAAAGCCCAGCTCCGCCAGGCTCTGCGAATCACCCCGCGACGCAAGAAAGTCCCAACCGTCAAGCCCAACACTGCCGACCTGCGGACCAGGATAGATCTTGTTGACAATGGGATACTTTCTGGCTGGATCCAGATGGGTGGGCTTGTACATCACACCATAAACGTCCGTGACCCCGTCGCGCCCTTTCACGGAAAAAGAAACAGGGGGCTGCCATCCGATGGAGAGCAGGCGCGAAATATCGGTTTTGGCGACAGTTGCGAGCAATTTACCCGACGAATCGCGCAATACTGTAACCGGCGGCGCATCCGGCTTGGAGTACGAATCGGTGAAAAACTTTCC
>DATCAX010000268.1:0-2893 GCA_036512375.1 Candidatus Angelobacter sp.
GGCGCCAGTGGAGTGGCCAATCTTGCTGCCGCTTACGGCGTGCCAATTATTTGCTCAGACATTCCTGACTTCCGCGAAATGGGCGACAGCGGCGGTCTGGCCATCAAGTTCTACCCAGTGGGAAACAAAGAAGCGCTGGCCAAGAACATGCTCGATCTTCTGCGGAACGAACAGGAACAGCATGACATGGCAGAGCAGAATTTCTCAGCCGCGTTGCGCACGACGATGCCCCAGATCATCCTACAGTACGTGCGCGCATTTGACCGCCAACAGAGGGCGCGTGCTCTGGAAGCTGTTTCGCGCTTCCGCCGCATTCCGGCCTGGGTACCATCACGCTCGGCAATTTTCAGGGCTTCGCGCTGGGGAAGCTGGAGCTAACCCTCGCAAGTTCAGTCGATCTATGCGTTGTGAACTTCAGGAAGACTGAAGCAGCTCTTTCGCTGCGCGCAGTCCGGTGGCAATGGCACCGTGGACGGTACCGTTATATCCGTCACCGTTGGTAGCTTCGCCGGCAAAGAAGAGCGTCTCCGCAACCGGAGCCGCAAGTATCTGCGCCGCATCCATGCCGCCGACAGCCGCATAGCTATAGGCGCCGCGCGCAAACGGATCTGCCTGCCAGTCATGCATGAACGACCCGGTCAGCTGCCCCCAAAGCTCAGGCTCTGCCAAACCCATGATCCGGGCCAGCGCCTTCACCGCCGTCTCGACGATTTCATCCTGCGTGCGCCCGGTGTGTGCCCCGGCGTTAGGTCCCGCCGCCCAGGCGGTCAGGATGGGATAAGGAAGAGGATTGCTCGTCCACCAGGTGGGAAACTGAGGATCGTCAGTGAAGAGAAAGCTCAGCGCGGCCATTTCCGAATCACGCTCCCAGAATTTTTCTTGAAAACACAGGCTCACCCTGATCACGGGGCCCATTTCCAGAAAGTTCATGGCATTTTGCTTTTCCAGCAGCGCGGGCTGGAAGATCATGCTGTTTGACTTCAGCACACCTAGCGGAAGCGTAACAATGGCCCGGGGAGTCTGATATTCCGTTGCGGGGGTGCGGGCGATGACCTGTCCCTGTCTCCAGACAATTTGGTTGACAGCCGAATTCATTACGATCTTGCAACGTTCCTGCTCGATTCGATCTGCCACAGCTTGCACCAGACTTTCATAGCCGCTGGCGATGCGGTACTGATGGTCACCTTCAATTGCTTCTTCTGCCCGGCTATCCCGTACGAGCGAACGTGCGCTGATGAGCGAAGGCTCAGCAGCATGAAAACCTTCTACATATCTGAGCGCTTGTTGTTTTACCTTTTCGTTCGTTCCGCTACGATCCAGATAGTACTGAAAAGATTGATCAGGCTCGCCCGCAGGCAGTTTGGCGAAGAGCTGGTCGACTTCCTCCATGAGATGGCCAGCATCAGCCCAGGCGCCACCGATCTTCCTGCGAAAGCTGCCTTGAACCGGCACAATGGGCGCTGCGGCTTCCGCTGCGAGGCCAAGAATTTCTTCCGGACGTCCGTGAACAAACTCCGCTCCCAATTCCACCGGGAACTGTGCGGTGTGGTGCGTGTAAATGCGGCCGCCCAGGTGGTCCCGCGCCTCCAGCAGGGTGACACGCAGCCCAGCCTCCGTGAGATGGCGGGCAGCGGTTAGTCCGGCAATTCCACCGCCGATGATCAGTGCGTCCATAATTGAGCGGCCGTCACGTCTTGCTTTGTGGCCCCGGAGACAGGCATAGGGTATACGCCCAGGGCCCTCGCGGCGCCGATATCGACGGTGAGAACTTCATTTTGCGGCGTTTTCTTGAGCCACGCCTGAGCGCGCGCGACTGCTGCCGTGAATGTTCCACGCGGCAGCACCGTCAGGTCAAGATAGAGAAAGTCCTGCGAGTTCGGTCCCAGTCGCACTCCCGTGAACGCATGCCCCGGAACAATCACAATGACCGGCTTCATACCCAGATTTTCCAGCGCGGAAGCATACGCCACGCTTACATCAATACAATTGGCGTTGCTGAGTTCCAGCGTCTCACGCGGCAGCCGAATGCGCTCCGTCTCATCCGGATAATTTCCAAAAGTATAGATGCTGCTTACATAACTGATGCCGGAGCGGCGCATGGCGGTGAAAATAGCGGCTGCCTGTGCCCGCACCTGTTCTGTCAGATCGGACCCGGACACAAGGTTATAGCCGCGCATGCGTCCGCCGGGGACCAGGCGCTCCGCACGTGATATCAATTGCAACACCTTATCGTCATGCGGCGTCACCCAACGCGCCAGCAACTGCGCGTTAGCGAATTTTCTGCCCCAGTAAAAATCAGACGCGCTGTGGATAAGCACAGGACGCTGTTGCGCAAACGTGTGTCCCGTAGCGGGATCTTCTACTTCCACCACCAGCGTGGCCGGATGAATTTCACCATTCTCATATGACTTGGCGAGCAATTCCGGATCAAGGCTGAACGTCCGCACTTCATGCGGCCCGATCACAGCAGTCTGCCGCAATTCAGCACTCCAGCCGCGAACCTCCGACGAGATGATCTGCAGTACCGCTTTGTCTGATGTATTAGCAATGCTGAGAACAGGCACGGGCCAGTAATCGGCGGCATGCGCGGCGGCAAACGCCGGAAAGATCTCGCCACGACCAGGCATATTCAACTGGTACTGCATCTGTAGCGGCGAAGCAGGCCCGGAACCGACCTGCATCTTGGCCGGCAGAGCGGGATCAGGCAGCGGCTTGAGCGCCAACTTGGTGACGAATATCCATGTCCAGGCGAGCGCGCCGCCCAGACCTAGCGTGGTGCATAAAAGGACCCACGACAGCACGCGCGCAACTCTCCCTGGTTTTCTGGACTTCGCCATCTATTCAGTTGGGTGACGCTGAGAGCTGATGGGTTGTAACAACTTTTCCGTGGCTT
>DATCAX010000269.1:0-2681 GCA_036512375.1 Candidatus Angelobacter sp.
CGGAGGTGCGGAGTGGCAACATCCGAGACTATTTGGCCGTTCACCACAGTGTCATTCACAGGGAAGCAAGGACTCGGCACCGTAGTAATATTTGGGAAGAATTGCTGGATCATGGCCAGCGAGCAGGGCTGTGTAGCGAAACCATGAGGCGTTGTCTGCTTCAATGCCGCGTAGGCTTCAAAGTTGCTGACGACGTCCTGCATGGCAAAGCCGCGAAGGGTTTGAGCGGGAGCTTCACCCAGCGAGGGTTGGCCAATGGAGATGTCTGTACCGGGGTTTTGCTGCACGCCCTCGAGACCGCCGTTAATGAAGCCTACGTTGCGCAGGTAGCTGTTGCTAAAGGCCGTTTGGTTGTTCACGAAGGCCAGAATGGAGATGAACTCAAAGGTCTCAGGTTCCAAGGCCGACTGTGAAGCGCAAGAAGGAGGGTGGGGCGCCAACGGGTCAGCGCAGGTAAAGGGACTGTTGCCATCGTCCGAGTTGCCTCCCGTCGTCGCCAGGATGCGGAAATTCCTACGGGTGGGATCGTTGGTAGAGCAATTCGTGTCCACCACATAGTTTTTCTGGGTGCCCCGGGCGGGTGGACCGGTCAGCCGGGTGGTTCCGTTGTTGTCCCCGAAACGACCGACCAGTTGGGTTACATCGATACCATTGTCCGCGTAGAACTGGTTGCTGAAATCGCAGGGCGGAGGATTGAAATTGTCGTCCGCGTCCCCGCCGCTGGGAGGCGCATCCTGTTGGGCTGCCGCCTTGGGAACTGCCAGGAACAGAAGCCCCATGAGCGCCAAAACGGTAACAAAAAGCGAAGCGTACTTTCCAATCCGTTTCATCACTAGATCCTTCCTCCGGTGGGTGCCGGTTCTGTGTCCGGCCCCCGGAATTGAAAAACTGTTGTCCTAACCACCGAGCCATGCGACCCTTACTGGGCCTCAGGCTGCCTCTTAACCCCAGGTCCAGGTACGTCGAGGTGAACCATCCAGGAAATGGACTCAGCCACAAAGCTAGGGTGAGCCATGCCCGGACACGCTCCCCACAACATGAGCGGTTCGTTCCCGTAACGCACATTTCCGATGTGCTGGGTCTTGTCCTTGTCAATCGCCGGGTCGGGATAGGAAAAGCCAATACCCCTGCGGATTTTTTCTATGTCCTCAGGTTTACCCGTCAGAAAGATCCAGCCAGGCTTGGCGTTGTACATCTGACGGTAGTGCCTGATGGCTTCCACATCGTCCTCTTCCGGCTTTAGCGTAAGCGAGTACATGAAGAGCTTTGTGCCTACGTCGGCGCCGAGCAGCTTTTGCACTTTGGCCAGATTGGACGTCACCACGGGACAAATCTCATCGCACTTGGCAAAAAAGAAGTTCAGGCTAACGGCCTTGTTCTTTACCAGGTCGTCATAGAACATGACTCGTTTGCCTTCGTGCGTGAGCAGGGGGACATTGGGCAGATGCAAACGCTGAATGCGCTGCCGAGCCAAGTCGGACACGGTGGGCCTCGCGCCTTGGTCAGCGGCCTTGCCGGTTTTTCCGGCCACGGCCGCTGTCGCCCCGGCGAGAGGCGCCAGCGCAGCCCAGCTCAATAGTTTCCTTCTCGTTAATTCAGCCATTATCTCGGCTCCCTTCCGCTCTCTGGGCCAGGTTCCCGGCCCAGGGATGCAGAGTTGCGTCAGACTTTACGGCACCAGGATGTTGTCGCCCTGAGGTACGACGTGCCAGAGCGCCATCATGGCGTGGTCTTCATGGACCACGTTGTGACAGTGGATGGGGTACTTGCCCAGCCAGTCACGGAAACGGAAGAACAGCTGCACGCGCTCGTTGGGATGCAACTGGGTAACGTCTTTCCGTCCCTGATCCGTGGGCACGATCGGCGCCACGCGGTTGCGGCTCAAGATCTGATGCTCCTCCAGGTGGATGTGGACGGGGTGCGTCCAATCACCGGTAAGATTGGTCAAGAGCCACTGCTCCACGCTGTTCTGCTGCACGGCAAAGCGGAACTTCTCCGTAGACTCGCCGCCTGTGCCGCCATTCGCATAGCCGCAATCCATGAACTGCCCGTTGATGGACCACTGGCCGTTTAAGCGGTCAAACTTGAACGTCCGCACGATCCTCGGATCCACGTTGGTGCTGGGCAGTTGGTAGAACGTCGGGTTGGTGGCCGGATCCACGCTTTCGTCGGTCACCGCTGATCCGCTCACGCGGAACTGCATGATCCGGTTGGCTCCGTTGTTTGAGTTGGCAGGCAGAATCGCGCCCGTGTTCGTCAGGGGGGCGCCATTCGCGGCACATTCAGTGTTGGCGCTGTTCTGTGGGAAGAGTTGACTGTCGACCGCTACCGGGCCCTGGCCGTTGACCTGGTTCAGGCGATTCTCCAGATAGATCGTCTTCCCGGCGAAGGCCTTGAAGTCGATGATCACGTCCACGCGCTCAGCCGGGCCGATGCGGACGCTCTGGACTTGGATCGGGTGCGGCAGGAGATTGCCGTCGGTGCCGATCAGCCAGTACGGATTCGCCTGGCTCAGATTCTTCAGATCGGTGAGGAAGAACTCATAGAAGCGCGAGGGGCCGGTATCCAGCATGCGGAAACGATACCGCCGCGGCTCCACATTCAAGAACGGCTGGATCATGCCGTTGACCAGGAACTTGTCTCCCAGGATGCCGTCCAGGTTGAAGAGATCGAAAACCAAC
>DATCAX010000270.1:0-4018 GCA_036512375.1 Candidatus Angelobacter sp.
GCAAAGACGGCAAGCCAATCAATCCAAAATTTATCAGTGGTCAGCCCATTTTCAAAGATGCCGCGTTTCAAGCAGTGATGGGCTATCAGTTCAAGCCGGCCAAGCTCAATGGGCAGGCAATTGAACAATCAACTTCAATCAAGCTGAATTTCCACTGATCGATGTAAGCATCAACTAAACAAAGGCGCATCTTCCGAGTGATCGGGGATGCGCTTTTTGCGTTTGTGTACGTCATGCTGCGGTAAGCGGATTTCTAGGCACGAGCAGGCTGCTGCCCGGCCATGGATCGACGTGCGCGTGCCTTCGCCAGCAGCCAGGCGATCACGCGATAGGCCAGCAGTACGGCCAGGATCGCGCCATACGTAAATGGACGGCGCAGATCTGCTTTGACCAGCCAGATAAAATGGACGACTCCTGCGGCGGCGCTGAAGTAGATGAGACGGTGCAGCTTCTGCCAGCGCTTGCCGCCCATGCGTCGAATCCAGCCGGTGGTGGAGGTGATTGCCAGCGGCAGCATGAGGGCCCAAGCCGTCATGCCGGCGGTAATGAACCGGCGCTTGGCAATATCGTGCAGCATTCCATGCACGTCGAAAAACTTGTCGAGCCAGACATACGTCGTCAAGTGCAGGGTGCCGTAGAAGAACGCGAAGAGTCCCAGCATGCGACGGAAACGGATCAGCCATGTCAGGCCGCTCAGTTTCCGTACCGGCGTGACGCTGAGCGTTATCAGCAGAAAGGTAAGCGTCCACTTGCCGGTGGACCGCGTAATGACGTCAATGGGATTGGCCCCAAGACCGTCATGGAATCCCTTCCATATGAGCAAGAATGACGGCGTCAGGCAGACGAGGAACACCGGCACTTTCAGCGCTCGGACAAACTTTTCCGGCAGCGGCTTCATCAGTAATTTTTCTGCAGATCCATGCCAGAGTAAAGGCTTGCCACCTGGTCAGCATAGCCATTGAACATCAACGTTGGACGCTTGCGGAATTCGCCAATCCGGCGTTCACTGGCCTGGCTCCAGCGGGGATGGTCTTTTTGCGGATTCACATTGGAATAGAAACCGTATTCGTTCGCCGCCATTTTGTTCCACGTGGTGGGCGGCATGGAGTCAGTGAAGCTGACCTTCACGATGGCCTTGATGCCCTTGAAACCGTATTTCCACGGCACGACGAGCCGCAAAGGCGCGCCGTCAACGTTGGGAAGGACTTCGTCATAGAGGCCGACAGCCATGATGGCCAGCGGATGCATAGCTTCATCGAGGCGCAGTCCTTCAACATAGGGCCAATCCAGAACGCCGGTGGTCTTCTGGTTGGGCATCTGGCTCGGATCGACGACGGTCTGGAAGGCGACAAATTTCGCGCTGGGGAGTGGATCAGCGGCTTTGATCAGGGCGCTCAAGGGAAAGCCGACCCAGGGGATGACCATCGACCAGCCTTCGACGCAGCGATGGCGGTAGATGCGTTCTTCGAGAGGCGCCAGCTTCATGATCGCGTCAATATCCAGCTTCTTGGGTTTCTTGACCATGCCGTCAATCGCGACTGTCCACGGACGCGTCTTGAAATTCTTTGACAGCCCGTTGGGTTCGTACTTGTCCGTGCTGAATTCGTAATAGTTGTTGTAATTGGTGATGTCTTTGAATGATGTCGGCGTCTCTGACGTGCTGAGCGGACTTTTTACAATGCCGCTGAGCTTCATGCCCTGCGCATGCACGGTGGTGGCGGTCCCAACATGCTCGCGCAGATAGAAGCCTCCAGCCAGGGCGGCCCCAGCCGCTGCTGCACCGGCAATGAACTTGCGACGGCTCAGATAAGCCGGTTTTGGAGTGATCTCTGAGGACGGTATGTCGCCTGTTTTCTTGATCAGCATATTCTTTGGTTTACCTGCTTCTATTTTAAGTCCTGCGTTGGCGGATTTCCGACCTCTTCCTTAGGATGAATTAGCGAGCAGCAAAGATACACTTCAAGTACGAAACAAGCGGAAAGTTGGATTGCGGGAGACAAGCCGCAAAAGGGGACGCAAAAACCGGGCATCCCGGCGTTCCGTGCAGGGGGCCTGCCGGTCATGAGATTTGCCATTCTGTTGGTTTGCATCGCTGCAAGCGCCGTTCCCCAGGAGCCCAGACTGAACTGGATTGTCTTTAAGGATCCTGTGTACCCGCAAATGGCGCGCATCGCACATATTGCCGGCCGGGTAAGCCTGGAAATAACCGCAAATCCCGATGGTACGGTCACCATCGCAAATGCTGTGGGCCATCCCATTTTAGTGGAGGCAGCCAAAGACAGCGTTCAAAGATCCAAGTTGATCTGCGAAGATTGTGGCGCAGAGCCGCACAATTTCACCGTTGTGTATGAGTTCAGATTCGCCGATCCTCTTCCTCCGCCGGCCGTCATCGTGCCTCGCCCTGCAATTCGCCGCCAGAGAGAACGGTCTATCCGCTGCTTGTACTTGTGGCGATGTGGAACTGAGTGGCTCTATTGAAAGCGATCTGTCGATGCCGGTCAAAAGCCCACAAAGACCGGCTCCGGCTGCAAAATCACCCCCCAGATATCAAAGACCTTTTTCTCGATTTCGTCTTTAAGGGCAAGAATGTCTTTTGCCGTGGCGTTGCCGCGGTTCACGATGGCAAGCGTGTGCTTACGCGATATTCCCACCGGTCCGAGTGAGTAACCTTTGGAAAATCCGGACTGCTCCACCAGCCATGCGGCTGCGAGTTTTACCTGGCCATCGGCCGCGGGGTAGCGTGGCAGCGTTTTGCCGGGAGTGAGTTTCTCTGCGAGGGCCTGAACCCGATCCGCCTCCGCCGCGCTGACAATCGGATTTTTGAAGAATGAGCCCGCGCTGCGGCAGTCTTCGTCGCCGCTGACGAGCAACATGGCCTTGCTCTGGCGGATGGAGCGCACGGCGTCCCGCACTTGTTGGAGCGTGGGATTTTCAGAACTGGCGGCGAAGAATTTCTTCAAATCGGCGTATTCGATCCTGGGCTCGCCATTGCGGTGCAGAAGATAGGAAACCTCAAGCACAATGTACTGGCCGCGGCGCGTGGTATTGAAAATGCTGGAACGGTACGAGAATCCGCAATCAGCATTCGTCAGCTCAACCGCCTTGCCGGTGGCGATCTCCAGCGCACGCACGCGGGTGATGGTTTCTGATACCTCCTGTCCGTACGCGCCCACGTTTTGTACCGGCGTACCGCCAACGGTGCCGGGAATACCGCTCAGGCATTCGATGCCGCCGCAGTTCTTGCTGACGGCCAGAGCGACAAGATCGTCCCAGTTTTCACCCGCGCTGGCGTGGAAGACCATCTTCTGCCGGTCACCTTCAAATTCCACACCTGCCTTGGACACTTTCAGGACGAGGCCTGGCCAGCCATTGTCGGACACAAGCAGATTGCTGCCGCCGCCCAGGACGAACAAGGGAAGCTTGCGAGCGGAGGCATAGGCCACCGCTTCGGAAACTTCGTGTTCCGAATGGGCGTCGACAAAATAGCGTGCCGGGCCACCAACTTGAAAAGTGGTCAACGGTGCAAGGGGGATGTTTTCCTGGGTTCGCAAAAGATTGGTAACAGAGTACAGCACAGAAGCGAGCTAGGGAAATGAGTTTTTACTTGGTAGAATGGAGGCTAGACCAAGCGGGAGGAAAAAAATGTATCCAGAGGGAATGGTAGCGCCCATGCGCCAGGAGCTGACGGCAGGCGGCATTGAAGAAGCGCGCACCGCGGCCGACGTGGAAAATGCGATCAACCAAAAAGGCACGCTGATGGTGGTGGTTAATTCCATCTGCGGTTGCGCGGCGGGAAGAATGCGTCCTGGTGTGCGTGCGGCTATTCAGAGCGGCGTCCGTCCTGACCGCATGATTACGGTTTTCGCCGGCCAGGACAGGGAAGCGACCGACGCAGCCCGAAGCCATTTTACCGGCTTTCCTCCGACCTCGCCTTCGATTGCCCTGATGCGTGACGGAAAACTTGTTTACATGATGCAGCGCCACGACATTGAAGTGAGCGATCCGAATACGATCGCCA
>DATCAX010000271.1:0-2685 GCA_036512375.1 Candidatus Angelobacter sp.
GACATCGCTGCCCGTGGTCTTGACCGAAACCTGGCGGAAGACAACTGGATTTTTGTTTCTCGCACGCTGGCCCGCAGCTATGGAAGTTCGCGGTATGTCGTCAATGGCATTGACCCTTCTGAATTCATTTATTCGGAAAGCAAAGGCAGCTATTTCCTGTTTGTCGCATGCCTGGACCGCGCGGAGCAAAAGGGGCTTGATATTGCGATTTCTCTCGCTCGTAAAACCGGTTTCAAGCTCGTGGTTGCGGGCTCCGCGGCAAGCGAGGAAGCAAACACTTCTATCCGCGAGAAATACAGCCATAGCGACATTGAATTAGCGGGAGAGATTCAGGGCAATCGCAAAGCCGAATTGTTTGCTGGCGCTCGGGCTTTGCTCTTTCCCACGCAACTCAATGAGGCTTTCGGTGCCGTCATGGCGGAAGCTCTGATGTCAGGAACGCCGGTGATCTCTAGCAATCGCGGGGCCTGCCGGGAAATCATTTCATCTGACGTTGGATTCGTGTGCGAGACAGAACAGGATTACATGGAGGCGACTGACCGGCTGCATCAGATCAAACCTGTGGACTGCCGGGAAAAAGCTTTGCGCGACTACCACTATCTGCGAATGGCAGGTGACTACGTCGAGCAATTCAAACAGGAAATTGGGCGGATGCCTGCTGCGGCGCACGCCTCAACGGATTGACCCATGCGCATCTGATTCATGCGGGCTGCCAGAGGCGCAGAGTCGTTCCTTCCCGACGGCAAAATAAATTGCCTTCACCGCCGCTAACGGACTCAAAGCGGCTTTCGATGGTCTTCCGCGCTTTTAATCGCCAACCCAGCTTAATCAGCTTGCGCGCCAGTTCCAGGTCAAAATCGCCTTCTGCAGACGTCATCAACAACTTCGCCCGAACTTTCCGCAGGATCGGTTCCAGTTTGTGTTCAACGTAATACAACACTTCAGCCATCAGGACTATGTCGGCTTTCAGCGCTACCCCCTCGATGCCCATTTCAATGACTTCCGTTAGCTTGTCTTTTCGAAAGCGGGAACGCAGACGGCGCGCGAATTCGGGGTGCACTTCGAGAGCGCGTATCCGGGCTCGAGGAAAAGATTTTCGCAAGTGCCTGGTCATGGAACCTTCACAGGCTCCCACTTCAAGAATGGTTTTAACGCCACCTGGCGGCGCGTGATCCAGAAGCAGTTTGCAGGACTGATCATAGCGGTAGGTCTCATAGGGCGAAGAGAACAATCCCCAGGCGTCAGGAAAGGGCAGGATTTCTTCGCGGGTTAATGCCATGCCATGCATTATTTCCTCAAAGGTAGCGGGCGTGAATGCCTCCACGCCGAGCAATGCCGAGTGCGGCATTCTGAAGCAGTCATCCTCCGTACGGATTCTTGCCCCGTAGATCGCGTTGATAATTCTGGTTTTAGTATCGAACGCTGCTCGCTTAAGAACATTCACCTGCCGTGCAAAACCTGAGGGGGCCTGTACCCAAACGCTTCCGAACGCCTGCGCTGCTGCCAGTGCCACGGACCCATGCCACGCGTCGTCATCAAACGGACTGTGGGTGTAAATGCGTCCCGCTACCTTGAGACGCCGTAAGCGCTTCACCAGCGTATGAAATGCCGGGCTGTCGATCTTCGCTACTGCGTGCCCAAGGTAGTTTGCCGTTCTGGCCTTGAGTTCCGCTGCGGCGCGCCGCAATTCGTCCTGCAATTCAGCTTGTTTGCCGGGCCAGTTGGGGTCGCCCACCGCAATGATAGACGCATTCGCGCATACACTGCTGAAGCCAAGCGTTTCATCAGACGGATACGCAACGACAATCAGGTTAGATAGAGGAATCGGCATGAGTAAATGAGCTGACGGGACTATTTTCGGAATCCCTGGGCTGAAACCTAAAGACGCGCGTTGATAAAACCAAGAAGCGTTTCCCGGGTAATGTCTACGGAGAATTTTTTGACCCATTCTGACGCATCAATGCGGACATCATGCTCCAGCGCCGACGCGATGGTATCCGCGATAGGGCCTCGCTTACGAGTGATGGGGCCAAAAACGTTGGGCCGCAATTCTTGCCGGTCGAAGCCAAAATAGTTGCCATTGACCACGCAGGTGAGCCCGCAAGCCATGGCTTCAATCATGGCAATGCAAAAACTTTCGCGCGGAGAAGCCATCACAAACAGACGAGCGCGGCTGCAAAGCTCAGCAATTTCCGGCGCACTCCGCCAGGAGCGAGGCTGCATCGGCGCCTTGGGGTCCGCCGTCCCAATTATGGCCGCGCCGTCAAAGTAGCGCTCCACCCGTCTGAAGTAAGCAAGGTTCTCAGTGCCGCCCACCACATACAGCGGCAGCCCAAAGCGTTCATATATCTTTGACTTGTAATCACGCACAAGTTCAAGCTGGTTTTTTTCCGGATAAATTCTGGCCACGCAAAGCACGTAGTCTTCACCGCTCCGCTTTTTGTAAAAGACTTCTGGATTGTAGGAGCCGCCGATGCGGAGAATATCGCTGTGCGGCCGATCACTGAAGTGGGTGAGTATGCCACGAAACAACGCTTCATCAATCTGCTTTTCCGGGTGGCGCTGAACAAAGCAGAAAGACGGGATACGATGCGCAAGCGGGGCAATCAATTTCCGGTCTTTGAAATCCACATCAGGATGGATGAAGAGGCTGAACTCGAACTTTTCTTCAAACAGCAGCGGATA
>DATCAX010000272.1:0-5406 GCA_036512375.1 Candidatus Angelobacter sp.
TTCGGCATCAGTTATGCCGGATCGCTCGATCTCAGCTTCCTCGTGGTGGAGCGTCCGGAGCAGTATGCCGGACACATCTTCTTTGACAACACCCGCAAGGCTCTGCAGGAAAGTTTGACTGCGCGCGAAACCATCGCCAAGCTCAATCTGAATTACTACATTCCCTGCACGGTGCAGAACCGCACTATCGCGGTGATGGGCCTGGGCAAAACCATGGCCGGCGACTTCCTCTCCAGCGAAGACGTTGAGCTGCTGGAAACACTGGCCGGATATATGGGGATCGCCATCCAGAACGCCCGGCTGTATGCGTCGTTGGAGCAGAAAGCCAGTGAGTACGAACGCCTGAAAGACTTCAACGAAAATATTGTGGAATCCATCAGCGTGGGCGTGCTGGCCGTGGACCTGGAAGACCGCATTGAATCCTGGAACTCCCAGATGGAAGTGATGTACGCGATGCCGCGTTCGCAGGTGCTTAGTGAACGGCTGAGTGAAGTATTTCCCGCGGAGTTCATGGAAGAGTTTTACCGCGTGCGCCAGAACCCGGGCATTCACAACCTCTATAAGTTCCGCCTGCACACCCGTGCAGGTGACACGCGCATTGCCAATGTGGCCATTGCTCCGCTGGTAAACAGGAATTTTAGCGTGATCGGCCGCCTGATCATTGTCGATGACATTACCGAGCGCATGGAACTGGAATCGCAGTTGACCCAGGCGGAAAAGCTTTCGTCCATCGGACTGCTGGCCGCGGGCGTGGCCCATGAAGTGAACACCCCGCTGGCAGTCATCTCCAGCTATGCGCAGATGCTTACCAAGCAGATCAATGGCGATGCCAAGCTCGGTCCGCTGCTGGAAAAAATTACGCGCCAGACCTTCCGCGCTTCTGAGATCGTCAACAACCTGCTGAATTTCTCGCGTACCAGCGCCACTGAGTTCAGCGCCATCGATTTAAATAAGATCATTACCGAAACACTCACGTTGCTGGAACACCAGCTCAAGACATCTCACATCAAAGTTGAGACTGCGCTGTACCCGGGCCTGCCGCTGATCCATGGCAACTCCGGCAAACTGCAACAGGTGTTCCTGAACCTTTTCCTGAACGCCAAGGACGCCATGGCAGGCAAGGGCGGAACGCTGCATATCAGCACAGCCAATGGTGACAGCGTCCAGGTCAACATTAGTGACAGCGGCGCCGGCATTGCCCCGGAACATATCAACCGGATTTACGACCCGTTCTTCACCACCAAGAACGTTCCGCGTGAAGGCCAGTCGCGCGGCACGGGCCTCGGCCTGTCAGTCACTTACGGGATTATTCAGGAGCATGCAGGCAAAATCCGTGTGGACTCGCAACCTGGCCAGGGAACCAAGTTCCAGCTGGAATTTCCAATGAGAAAGGCAGTCAATGTCTGAAGCTGCGGTCTTAACTCGCCCCCGGATGGACGTCTCGCACGGCGGTTCAATCCTGATTATTGATGATGAAGCCGGCATCCGCGAGTCCCTGGAGACCCTGCTGGAGTTCGAAGGTTACAGCGTGGAATCCGCCGAGACCGGCGAAGATGGACTGGCTCGCCTGAGCGAACACACCTTCGATCTGGTGCTGCTCGATTTTGCCCTGCCTGATCGCAATGGCCTGGAAATTCTGGCTGACATCCGCTCGCGTGATTCCCAGCTGGCCGTCATCATGATTACCGCTTATGGCACGCTGGACAACGCTGTGCGCGCCATGCAGAAGGGCGCCACCAACTTCATCCAGAAACCGTGGGACAATGAAAAGCTGCTGGCTGACGTTCGCGTCGCAGTGGCCCGCCGCCGCGTTGAAGAAGAGAATGAGCAGCTCAAACGCGCGCTCAAGGAGCGCTATAACTTTGAGCACATCATCGGCAAGTCTGATTCCATGCTCAAGATCTTTGACTTGGTCGGGCAGGTCGCTCCCAGCCGCTCCACTGTTTTGATCCAGGGCGAAAGCGGCACCGGCAAGGAACTCATTGCCAAGGCCATTCACGCCAACTCCACGCGCAAAAACCATCCCTTTGTGCCGGTGAATACCGGCTCCATGCCCGCGGACCTGCTCGAGTCAACGCTCTTCGGCCACGTAAGAGGGGCCTTCACGAGCGCCGTCTCTTCCAAGAAAGGCCTGTTTGAGGTCGCCGACGGCGGCACCATTTTCCTGGATGAAATCGGCACCATGAGCATGGAAACCCAGGCCAAAATTCTGCGCGTTCTTCAGGACCGCAAGTTCATGCATCTGGGCGGCATTCATGAATTGCAGGTCGATGTCCGCGTGATCGCGGCGACGAATATCGATTTGCACGTTCTGGTGCGGGAAGGCAAATTCCGCGAAGATCTTTTCTATCGCCTGAATGTAATAACCGTGGACCTGCCGCCGCTGCGCAACCGCGGTGAAGACGTGCCCCGGCTGGTGGGACACTTTCTGGACAAGTTCTCCCGTGAGAACGGCAAGTCCCTCATTCATATCGCGCCGGAAGCTTTACGCCCGCTGATGGATTACGGCTGGCCCGGTAACGTTCGCGAACTGGAGAACGTGATTGAACGTGCGGTGGTCCTTTGCAATGGCCCTGTGGTCGGCATTGAGCTGATTCCTGACCATATTGTTGGCCGCGGCTCAGAAGGCCGGATGCTTGAGCACCGCCCTGACGCGTCGCTGTTTGAAATCGTAGAAGATTGCGAGCGCCGGTTGATCGTCAACATGCTGGAGAAGTCCAATTGGAACCAGACCGACGCCGCCGAACGCTTCCACATTCCGCTCTCCACATTGAACCAGAAGATCAAGCGGCTCAATATTGAGATCAGGAAGAAGGGCTCGCGGGATTAGCAATCCGATTGCGGTGCCACCTTCTCTGCCATAGCCGCAGCGCCAGCAAAACGACGATAAAGCCATAGGAACCCATCAGCGGATTAAAACTTGCGGCCACCAGGCCCGCTCCCAGCGCCACGGGAAGGAATATGACCTGCTGCCCCATGAGCTGGCTTGCGAGCAGATCGTCTTCATTGATCAGCTTCTTCTTTTTGGCCACCAGCCACTGCGCTGCGACCAGGGCTGCCGCCACAAACATGTTGGAAAAGTAGATCTCCTGCGCCGCGCGGTTACGCAGAAAATGGCCCAGCAGACCGCACGAAAATGGCATGAGGGAAATTGACATCAGGAACAACAGGTTTAGCCACACCAATGCAATCTGCAGATGACGGACAAAATGCATCGCCAGGTGGTGCATCACCCACAGCAATCCACAATAGAGAAATGACATCATAAAACTGAAGAAAGCCGGCGCTTCCTCGCCAATCTTCTGGAGAAGCTCGGTTGCGCCTACGCGCTTAGGCAGGTCAGGGACTTTCAGCTCCAGCACCAGAAGTGTCATGGCAATGGCAAAGATGCCGTCCGTGAGCGCTTCCATGCGCCCCTTGGAGAGCAGTATGCTGTGGATTAACTTTCTGGCCGAAAGAGGTGGTGTGCTCATTGGGCTGCGATTGTAGCGGACTTCGTTGCTGTGCCACAATCCGCTTCTCCTCTGGGCCATTTGGGCGCGGGCGCATGCTCTGCTATATTTCATCTTGGATGGAACTGGCCTCGCCGTTTGATTTCGTAAAGCGCAATGTCCTCGCGGTCCAGGACTATACCTACCTCTCACTTCATTCTCTCGCCAACTTGTTCCGCAAACCTCTCTACATGGCGGACACCATCCAGCAGGCCGATCTCATCGGCGTGGGATCGTTACCCATCGTGATTCTCACCGGCATGTTCACCGGCGTTGTGCTGGCGCTGAACACGGCAAAGACGCTGGAATCGTTTGGATCGCTGTCCTTCACCGGACGGCTGGTTGCCTTTTCCATGGTCCGGGAACTCGGCCCGGTGCTTACCAGTCTAATGGTGACCGGCCGCAATGCTTCAGGAATGGCCAGCGAACTCGGTTCCATGAAAGTGACGGAACAGATTGATGCCATGCGTGCTCTGGGCACCGATCCTTACAAGAAGCTGGTGACCCCGCGCGTGATAGCCACGATTTTCATGATGTTTTTTTTGACCATCATTTCCGATCTTTTAGGCTTGATTGGCGGTTGGCTGATTTCCTTTTCCATGCTGGGGCTTGACAGCACACAATACTGGAACAGCGCGTATCAGGCATTGCACTACAATGACGTTATCACCGGCCTGGTAAAACCTCTGGTCTTTGGCTTTATCATCGCCACCGTAGGTTGCTATTTCGGCATGACCACCAAGGGCGGCACCCAGGGCGTGGGCCGGTCCACCACACAGGCAGTTGTCGTGGCGTCCGTGCTCATCCTGGCGGTCGATGCCGTCCTCACACAACTCATCATCGCTTTGAGCTGACGCGCATGCCCTCGTTTGATGACAGGTCCACTGACACCGTTCACAAGGCGATCATCTTTGAGGATGTGTCTATCGGTTTTGAGGACATTACTGTCCTGGATGGCGTCTCCTTTGAACTCAGGCGCGGAGAAACTAAAGTGATCCTGGGCGTTGCCGGATCGGGCAAGAGCACGATCCTGAAACTTTGCCTGGGCCTGATCAAACCGGACAGTGGGCGCATCTACGTGCTGGGCCACGATATCACGACGATGACGGAAGAAGAATTGTTTGACCTGCGCAACAAGGTAGGCATCGTCTTCCAGGAAAGCGCGCTCTTTGATTCCCTCAACGTGCGCGATAACGTAGCTTTTCGTCTGGTGGAAGAACACCTGCCTGAGGCAGAGGTGGAAAAGCGTGTGCGCGAATCCCTGAGCTTCGTGGAACTGGAGGCAGCCATTGACAAGTTTCCCGCCGAGCTTTCCGGAGGAATGCGGCGCCGCGTGGGCATCGCGCGCGCGATTATCACGCAACCAGAAGTGCTGCTCTATGATTCGCCTACCGGTGGCCTGGATCCCATTACTTCAACGACGATTATTGAGTTGATCATGAAACAGCGCGATGTTTTTAAGACCAGCGCGCTAATGGTGACGCACCGGCTGCAGGATGGCTTCACCCTTGCCAGCAATTACTTTGACCCGGCCACCAGGCACATGAAGTCATCCGACGGCATGCCGTCACAGGATATCCGAACCAGCTTCATGATCCTGCGCGAAGGTAAGCCGGTGTTTGAAGGCAGTGCCCATGAACTGGGCCAGGTGCAAGATCCCTATATCAAGGAATATATTTCTTAGTTTTTTACCGGCCCCGAGGATTTATTTCAGCAGCGCGTTGGCTTCTTCAAAGCGGCGGGCCATCTTTTCACCGCTGCATTGCTGCTCCAGCAGCGTTTCCGCATCCCACTCACTGCGAGGGACGCCAAAAAAATCACCGCCATAAACGTGCAGCGCGCCGGTCAATTTCGGGATTGGATTGCTGACGGAATGGATGATGTCCCGGCCCAACGGCTCAGCATCCTTTTCACG
>DATCAX010000273.1:0-2741 GCA_036512375.1 Candidatus Angelobacter sp.
CACAAAGGCATCACGCTCTGGCTGGCTGTCCCCGCGTTTCCAACTCACATACATAGTGGTTTCCTTGCCGACCCCGTCACACCTTTCAGACGCAAATTTAGCCGCAGCAACTGAATATATGGTTTCTTCTAGCGTCATCTCTTTGTGCTGCCCAATAACAAACATTGTCGGCATCGCTATTTCGGCACCGCTGCCAATGGCCGCAACCGCGTCAAAGGCGTATGAAGATAATCCATCCCGGCTCATACCAAAAAATATTGGAAGGTGCTTTGATTGACCCCAGCCAACCACAAGCATTTGCTGCCGGTAGTTGCTCGCGTCCTGTTCAATCATTAGGGACAAATCCCCGAAACGCTTGTCACCAAATATATCTCTACCTGTTTTCTTGAACTCATCCATGTCTAAGTCGTACTGCGAAAGAAATCTATCCCCTGCCCACTCTGCCATCCTTTTGTGAAACGCATTACGCACTACTTTTTTAATATCTAAATGAGTGAATTTGACGCCGCGAATATGATCTAGTATCAGGTCTGCCTCGCTGAGTTCCCCGGCAAACATAAAAACCCAATCGCCTAGAAAAATCATTTTCGGCGCATTTACATCGGCAGACACGCCCTGCGGCAAGGACAGACGACCATCCGTGGCGCAAACAACCTTACCGCCGTTGCTGAACTCGCATAATGCAGCAATGCCAACAGTCATAGGGTTCCTCGTCTGAGGCCGTTTGGGATTGCGGCAGGGGAAACGGGGGGACGGCCTCTTGGGTGTCAATTGTCACCCCTTGGCGCTTCTTCGTTAAGGATTTTTTGGGCAGCTACCGTATTTATTGTGCAAGACGCCGTTTCTAAGCAAAGCCGGGCGGACCATAGAGAGTGGTTGTCCCAATCGGCTAAAAATGCGGATTCCGTACAAGTAAAAGGTCCCTCAGGGCTACTCGCCCGCTGAAGACTGCGCGGGCTCGCTTACGCCCTTCGGGATGACGTTTTAATTTGGTGAGACATATTACGCTGCGCGACAGAGTACTGCGGTGGACTGCGGTATAAAAACAGAGCAAGGAAATTCAAAATTGGCCGCTAACCAGCAGCTTTTTCGGTCAACCTCCTGGCACAGAAAAAACTTGCTTGTGGTACGCACCCAAGGGGCGGCGTTTTATTGCCATGCGTCTGACCTGGTAATTCGCCCAACGTAACCTGAGGCTGCGGTTGTTTCCGGGGTCTTTTTATTGGGTTCGTGGGACAATGAGTGCAGCCCTTATCCCGGTAAGTCCTTGGGTTCGATGCTGCCGTTCGGCGGCCGGACTCGTCCAACAGAAGGTAGGATGGGGGAAACGCCGTTGATTGGGAAACCCCGTTGACATGGAGTGTTGCTTGAAGCATTTAAAGATGGTTTTTCTGGCAGCTGGATTGATGTTGCTGGTTGCGTGCGAGAGCAAAGACACGAAGAAGTTAGCACAGCCGTCTCTGCAGGCCATGGCGCCAAGCATCCAGCAGAGGGCGGCAATCCCGGTTTCATTGTCGTCGGCGGCGAAGGAGCAGACGCCTGCGCCCGCACAGACACCCCAGCCGGAAAAGGCTGATCCGGTGCCGGCAATCATCGCGGAAGCAGAGAAGGCCTACGAAGAAGGCCAGACCGACTACAAAGCCGGCCATCTGGATGCGGCCAAGCAGGACTTCAACCACGCCGTAGACGTGCTGATGCAGGGCCCGGTGGACGTGAAATCAGACGACCGTCTGCAACAGGAATTTGACAAGATTACCGAGGAAATCAACAAGCTGGAGACAATCGCCTTCAAAGAAGGCGACGGGTTTGCCGAACAACAAGCTGAGCCCGCTCCCATTGACGAAGCGAACCAGGTAACGTTTCCGGCTGACGCGAATGTGATCGCCAAGGCTGAAGCCGACCTGAAAAATACCCGCTCCGACCTGCCACTGATGATGAATGAATATGTGGCCGGCTATATCAACTACTTTTCCACGCGCGGCCGCGGCGTTTTTGAGGGCGCATGGGTGCGTTCTGGACGTTATCGCGAGATGATCTTCAGGATTTTCAAGGAAGAAGGCGTTCCGCAGGACCTGATCTACCTGGCGCAGGCGGAATCCGGATTCAAGCCAACGGCGCTTTCACGCGCACGGGCCCGTGGCATGTGGCAGTTCATGGCGAGCCGGGGCGTGGGATACGGCCTGCGGAGAAGCTGGTGGATTGATGATCGGCAGGACCCGGAAAAAGCGACGCGGGCAGCGGCGAGACATTTGCACGATCTCTACAACCAGTTTGGCGACTGGTACCTGGCCATGGCGGCATATAACTCCGGCCCGGGCAATGTACAGCAGGCCGTCCGCCGCACCGGTTACGCGGATTTCTGGGAGCTTTATAAGCGCAACGTGCTGCCGGCGGAAACCAAGAATTACGTGCCGATCATTTTGGCCATGACCATCATGTCAAAGAATCCGGCACAGTACGGGCTGGATGCCGTGGAGCCTGATCCGGCAATGACATTTGACATAGTGAAAGTTGACTATCCCGTGGACCTGCGGCTGGTGGCTGAATGCGTGGACGTGCCGATGGAACAGATGGTCGATTTAAACCCCAGCCTGTTACGGCGCACGACGCCCAAGGACCAATCGTTTGAGCTGCGGCTGCCGCAAGGATCAAAAGAGAAGTACGAGACAGCCATCGCGACCATTCCGGTGGAGAAGCGGGTAGCGTGGCGATACTACAAAGTGCAGTCGGGCGATACGCTG
>DATCAX010000274.1:0-3855 GCA_036512375.1 Candidatus Angelobacter sp.
ACACTCACCTGCTCCCGAACTTATCCTTCGTGTTCCTCTGTGTCGTTTGTGGTTAAGCGCTCTTCGGTCCTGATTGAGCGTGTTTGCCAGTGATACCGCAACGCAAGCAGGCGCAAGCCGAACCCGCACGCGGAACCGGCAATCGTGGAAACTTCACGCGGCAGCTTAAACGCGTCACATACCAGGAATACTCCCGCGCCAAAAGCCGCAGCAATCGCATAAAGTTCGCCGCGTTCAAAGATTTTTGGCGTGCGCCCGCTCAGCACGTCGCGGATGCAGCCGCCGCCCACGGCCGTGGCGGCACCCAGCAGGAGCGCCGGCAAGCGAGTCATTCCGGCATCGAGTGCGCGGGTGCTGCCGGCCACAGAGAACAGTCCAAGAGCAGCGGCATCAATAAATACGATGGCGCGCTCCGTGTTTTTCCCGATACGCTGTGCCAGTATCATTCCAGCCACGGCGCCTGCCAGCGCAGTGATCAGGTAGCGGGCATCGGCAAAAGCCAGTGGCGGGCCTTTTTGCAGGATCAGATCGCGCGTAATGCCGCCGCCCAGCGCTGAAGCCAGCGCCAGGCCGGTCACCCCGACAAGGTCATACTTGTAGCGTGTGTCGCGTATCGCTGCGAGCGCTCCGCCAAATGCGCCGACGAACACGCCGAGAAAATCGATCAGAGAAAAAAGTTTGTCGATTGGGAGATTCACTGGGTCGCCGTCCATTGTACCGGCTCGCCGCCGCGCGCATGTACCCACGTAACTAAGCGTCCGCTGATGTTCACTATCACCGCGTGGGTTTGGGCAACAGCTTCGGTAATCTTTCGGGCGCGTCGTAAAGAGACGATGATGTCTGCATGCCACACTTTCCCCAAACGCAAGCTAAGACGCGTTCTCCGCGAGTACGAGTTCCCAACAACGAATCAATTCGCTTCAACCTCGGCGGCCATCAGGTTTCCGCGGTGCTGCAAAAGATTTCCCTTACCGGAGGGTTGGCCGAGTTTCCCGGCAGCATCGGCAGCGCGACCATTGCTGAAGCCAAGGTAAACACACTCTCTGGTCCGGTCAGCGGGCTGGTGGAATTTCTGCCGGCGCAAGTTGGCTCCAGCACTTATCCTTTCCGCTTTATCGCGCTCAGTGACCAGGACTATGAACGCCTGAATGCGACGCTGCAATACATGCGCAAACAGGGTCTGGGCGACTAGTCAGCAGGCGCTCCATGCGCCATCAGCGCTCTTCAGTTTGCTTGGACCGCCCTGTCCCTTGTGCCCCGGGTTACCACATTTGCGGCTATTTGTGTTCTCATAGGTATGGCTTTCCGCGGTCCGTGAGTTCGACTCATCACCGCGACGGGCGAATCGAAGCGTCCAGAAGCGACGAAACGGAGAATCACAAAATGAAACTGATGCGGCTCTTAACTTTACTTGCGGCTTGCCTGTTTTCCATGGCGGCTCTCGCGCAACAAAATCCTCCAGCGCAAGAAAGCGGAGAACACAAGAATGGCGGGCACATGGGCCCGGGCATGCGCAGCACTGACGATCTCGTCAAGGACCTTACCACCAAGCTGAACCTCACCGCGGACCAGCAAACCAAGGTAAAGGCCATCCTGGAAGAAAATCACCAGCAGATGGAAACCACGATGAAAGATGAATCCCTATCTAAAGAGGACAAGCACGCCAAGATGAAGGAAATGCATGAGTCAGTGCACGCGAAGGTGCGCGACATCTTGACCGACGATCAGAAACCGAAATTCGATGCCATGGTGAAAGACATGGAAGACAGCATGCACTCGCAGCACGCTGGCGATAAAAACCATAAGTAACCGAATAACATACTTCCTGAAGGGCGTTCTCAGTTGCGAACGCCTTTTTTATTTCCTTTTCCTTGTTGCCTTTCTAAAAAGCATGCCGCGCAGAGCTGCTGCCGGCTGCCGGAAATTTCCGTGCTGCTGAAGCAGCTACTCTGCCGGCAAACTTTCTTCGTAATTGTGAGCTGACTTGCCCTCCTCGGATACAAAATAAGCATCTCAAAAGAACTGGCCGCACCACGCGCTTAAGGAGACCATTCACCGATGAAAATTATCAGGACCGCATTCATTTCCGGCACATTCTTGTTCGCATTAGGGGCGTTTGCACAATACCCGGCAGGCGGCCAAGCGACACAACCCATGCAACCGCAACCTCAGCAGGGTGGCATGCCGCCATCTCAACCGTCACAGGCCCAGCCCGGGCAAGATCAAACTGCCCAACCCGGCCAGCAGCAACCGGCGGCGCCGCAATCCCAGGGCTCATCCGTGGCTGGACGCCCAAGCATTGATGATCAGGTCCAATCCCTATCTCAGCAGTTGAACCTCTCCGCCGACCAACAGGCTAAGGTTAAAACCGCCCTGGAAGATCAGCATACCCAGGCCATGAACATTGTGCAGGACAACTCCATGGCGCGTGAAGACAAAATCCAGAAGATCCACGCGATTCGTGACGGTACCATCAGCAAGGTCCGCACCGCCCTGAACGACGATCAAAAGAAAAAGTTTGATGCGCTGGTGCAGCAGCAGGAACAGCATGTCCAGCAACAACAGGCGCCGCCGCAACCCAAGCAATAAGCAGCAAGCCTCCTTCAAAAAAGGCGCCCCTGGGTAAGGGCGCTTTTTTATTGTGTTGCCTGAATAGCTCGCGCCTGCCGAAAACGAGTATCCTTGGCGGACAATATTGTTCATCAGGAAGCCCAATGTATCTTGCCGCAGGCATTCTAATCGCGCTCTTCGCTTCGCAGTCCGACCAAAAGCCGGAGTGGTGCCGCGATCTGCCGCGGCCGGCCTATAGCAAGCTGGAACGCGTAAACGTACCGGACAAATGGTTTGAGGTGTATCGCATTCGCCCCGGGCTGTTCGCCATCTACGAACCACACCAGCAGGAAGAAATCATCTCTTACCTGATTGATCGGAGAAAAGCAAGCTTTGCTTTTTGATACCGGCATGGGCATCAGTGACATCAAGAAAGTTGTGGAAGGCCTCACCAGTCTGCCCGTCAGCGTGATGAACTCACACACCCACAATGATCATGTGAGTGACAACTGGCGCTTCAGCAGAATCTACGGCATGGACACGGCTTTCACGCGGGAACATGCAAAAGGCACGGTAGCGGCGGCGCAGGAAGAAATTGTGCCCGGCGCAATCTGCGGCGAGTTGCCGGCCGGCTTTGATCCCAAAACTTACGCCGTAAAGCCATTTCATATCACGGATTGGATCCAGGACGGCTCAAAGATCGATCTTGGTGGGCGCGTGCTGCAGGCAATCTTGACTCCGGGCCACACGCCCGATTCCCTCTCACTGTGGGACGCAAAGAACAAACTGCTGTTCACTGGCGACATGTACTATCCCGGGCCGATCTTCCTGTTTCGTCCGGAAACGGACCTTGATGCCTATGAAGCGTCGATAAAGAAGATGGCGGCGCTGGGAGCTAAGCTGCTGCTGCCCGCGCATAACGTGCCGGTGGCTGATCCGGCTGACCTTCCTCGCGTTCTGGCTGCCATGCAGCAGGCCCGTAGCGGAAAGATGAAGCCGGTCAAAGCCGAGCACTGGTCGGAATATAAGTTTGAGGGCTTTTCTTTTCTGTTGTCCAAATAGCAGTAACCTCATTCCGAACTCCGCCAGCGAGCGCGCTCTCTCTTCAGCGCCCGAGTAGGGGTGACGGACCTTGACTTCTAAAGCAAGGAAAACGCAAGGTCCCTCGGCCCTGCTCGCACAATGAAGAAAGCTTGTGCTCGCTCACGGGCCCTTGGGATGACGAATCTTATTTGAGAGACCGCATATCGGTTTGGCTAATGGCCAACTGCTATTTGCCAATTGCTTCTTTTTCCAGCAAAGCTG
>DATCAX010000275.1:0-5414 GCA_036512375.1 Candidatus Angelobacter sp.
CGACAATATTTCATCATCTGAGCCAAATTCGCCCCACGAACTCCTGCGCGCCATGCCTGCGAGAAAAGACAATTCCAGTCCGTGATAAGAACCGAGCCGTGCATTCCTGCCCTTAGAGGGATACGTGAAGTGATAGAAATACACGGCCTGGCCAATCCGGCTCATGGCGTGCGCCATGATGTAAGTGCTGCTGCCAAATTCATGGTCAGTCACAACCGCCAGAAATGCTCTTTTGGCTTCATTGTCATTTGTCGCTGGATATAGTCTTTCAACTGTTTCCCATTCGGCGCCAAACTCTTTCTTCAGCCATGTCCGGTATTGCTCGACCGAAGTTGGACTTGAGGGATCATCGGCGAACATCGAGCCTTCGTCAGCATTGCTGCCAATGACTACTGGTATTCGCGCTTGACGCCCCTTGGAAAAAACGATCGCAGGCTGCTCCGGAAGAACCCATCCGTCGACCGCCTCCAATACGTCCGCGGTATCGCTGGCGCGCAAGATTTCGTCGGCGTTCTTTGTTCGCAGTTTGGTCAGAACATTGACGGCATTCTCAACTCCCAGTTTTCGCGCAAAACGGACTCCTGCACCTTCCCCAGACTCTTGCATTCCGGCGATATTCCGCGATCGCTTCAGGTCAGGAATCAGAAAGTCGCTGCATCCGTTGCTTTGGATGATGGCCTGCCTGAAAAGGCCATGGGCTAGCGGAGAAGCCATCAGGTAACAAATATCAACCGCACCGGATGATTCGCCGAATACGGTGACATTTTCAGGAGCGCCGCCGAACCTCTCAATGTTCCCTTTCACCCACTCCAAGGCCGCAATCTGATCGAGCAGAGCATAGTTGCCGGATGAATGGTGTGGCGATTCAGCGGTAAGCACTGGATGCGAAAGAAAGCCCAGAATGCCAAGGCGGTAATTGATGCTGACAAAAACAATGCCGCTACGCGCCATCGCAGGCCCCATTGCCGGCAGTTCACCTGTCCCTTCCACATTCCCGCCACCGTGGATCCAAACCATCACCGCGGTTTTTTTTGAGCCACCGAAGTTCGTCGTCCAGATATTGAGGTACAGGCAATCCTCATTGGTATGAAAGCCGGCATAGTAAGGCAGCGTTTTCGTAAATTCCGCTGTCGCTTCTTTGTAATACTCCACGCGGCCAGGATCTTGCGGACAACTTGCGGCGAAAGAGTGCGCGCTTCGTATCCCAGCCCATGGTTTCACCGGCTGAGGAGCCTTCCATCGCAATGGTCCGGTTGGCGGCTCCGCGTAAGGAATGCCCAGAAACATTACTTCGCGCGAAGCTTGTCCAAAGAAAGCCCCTTCCATGCTTCCCGCAGCAATTGTCACCCGTGGTGGCTGCGGTCTCTGTGAGTGTCCTGGAAACACAGCGACTGAAGATGGTAGGAGCACCAGAATGGTAATGAGACGCAGCATTTACGCTCTCTTCGTAATGTCATGGGGATTTTCGCCCAGTGCTCCCATTTTAAACAACCGACACTCGCGAGCACATGGCAGGAACGTCGCCAGCCTTCCTTCCCCTTACGAACACAAAGCGTGCGGATTTGTTAAAATCTATGAGTAACAGAATCTTTCCCGTCCAGATTTCCCAGAATCATTTGTAGAAGACTATTTTTGAACTGCGAAAAACCACTACGGGCAAGGAGTGTGCATTTCCAGTGAAGCGCGGCAAGACAGCAGTGATCGTTGGCGCCCAGTGGGGCGACGAGGGCAAAGGCAAAATTGTGGACGTGCTGTCGCACAATTTTTCCATCGTGGCCCGTTATGCCGGCGGGCATAACGCCGGGCACACCGTCATCATCAAGGGCAAGAAGTTTGTCCTGCAACTGGTGCCCTGCGGGGTGTTGCGCAAAGGATGCCGCTCCGTGATCGGTAACGGAGTGGTGCTGGACCCGCTCGCCTTCCTGAAAGAAGTAAAGATGCTGCGCGACGCCGGCGTGCAGGTGGATGGAAACCTTTTTGTCTCCAACCGCGCCCACGTGATTCTGCCCTACCACCGCATGATTGAAATGGGAGCGGAGAACGCGCCCGGACGCGTGAAGATCGGCACCACCTCGCGCGGCATTGGTCCGGCGTATGAAGACAAGATGGGACGCCGCGGTCTGCGCGTTGCCGATCTTCTAGACTCTACTCTGCTCAAATCGACGATCGAGAACGCGTGCCGCGAAAAAAATATGATCGCGCACGCGCTCTTCAATTCTGATCCGCTCGATGCCGACAGCATGTATGCCGAGTATGCTCAAGCCGCCAAACAGATTGAGCCTTTCGTGGCCGACACTGCCGTGATGCTGAACCAGGCGCTGGCGGAAGGCGGATCGGTGATGTTTGAAGGCGCGCAGGCGACGATGCTTGATATCGACCACGGAACTTATCCGTTTGTAACGTCATCAAGCTGCACCGCAGGCGGCGCGGCCACCGGTACCGGTGTTCCTCCAAACGCGATTCAAAATGTAATCGGCGTCACCAAAGCTTACTGCACCCGCGTGGGCGGCGGCCCGTTCCCCAGCGAAGTGGAAGGTCCTGTCGCTGACCAGCTGCGCGCACGCGGCAATGAGTATGGCGCCGTCACCGGACGCTCCCGCCGCTGCGGCTGGATTGACCTGCCGCTTCTGCGTTACGCACAAATGATCAACGGTGTGAACTGGTGGGTGGTGACCAAGCTGGACGTGCTGGACGTGCTCGACGAAGTCCCTGTCTGCGTTGGCTATAAAATCAAAGGCAAGAAGTATGACTCGGTTCCCGCGCTGGCTACCGGCTTTGAGCAGGTGCAGTGCATCTATGAAAAGATGCCGGGCTGGAAGAAATCCACTGAAGGTGCGGCCACCTTTGACGATCTGCCGAAGAAGGCCCGGGAATATCTGCGCTTTATCGAGCGGGAAAGCGGAGCAAAGATTGGCATGGTTTCTACCGGGCCTGACCGCGACCAGACGATGCTTCTGCCCGAATTCGAAGCCGAGGTGATTACGCCGGCGGATAAGAGTGCAACGCAGAAAGGCGCGAAGGCCAAATGATCGTGTTAAAAGTCGATATGTTGGTGAAGCCCGGCACGGAAGCCAAGTGCCGCGAGTACATTCAGATTCTGCAGGAGCATTCGCGCAATGAACCAGGCTGCCTGCTGTATATCGGCCACCAATCGACTGAGGATCCGCGGAAGTTTCTTTTCTACGAGCAATATAAAGATGCTGCGGCGCTGGAAGCCCATCGCAACGCCCCATACTTCAAGCAGTATGTCATTGGCGGACTGGATGCCATCATGGAGCAGCGCAGCCGCGATCTGTTTGAACCCGTCGACTAGCGTTACGTCTTGTCCGCCAGCAGCACGCCGGCGTTCGCGTAGTCTTCCCGCGTGATCTCGATGAACGTGATGACCACAGCTTCCTTCGCGGCCTTGGCTTCTTCCACCATGGCGTCAGTGATTCGCGCCGCAAGCCTGCGCTTTTGCTCAATGGTGCGGCCCTTCAGCATGGTGACTTGAATGAGTGGCATCGTGTCCTCGCTTGTTCGGATCCGCGAACAAACTTCTAGCGGTTCAATTCATACCCGGCAAAGAAATAGCTGAGTTCGAAGCGGGCGGTGTCGTCCGCGTCAGAGCCATGGATGGCATTGTGCTCGATGCTGGACGCCCACTTCTTGCGGACCGTACCCTCTTCGGCATTTGCAGGATTGGTGGCGCCCATCATTTTACGCAGATCGGCGATGGCGTTTTCTTTTTCCAGGGCCAGCACGACTATCGGACCGCTGGACATGAATGTGGTAAGCGAATCAAAGAACGGACGGCTCGCGTGCACGGCGTAAAAACCTTCCGCCTGTTGCTTGGTTATTTCCAACATTCTCATACCGATGATGCGAAAACCTTTTTCCTGAAGCATGTGGATAATGTCACCAGTGGCGCCCTTGGCGACTGCGTCCGGTTTTACGATGGAAAATGTGCGTTGCAGTGTATGCATTCCTGTACTCACTCCTGAAATTCAAAACTTAAATTGCGGCGGCTGGCTCAGCCGTCGCAAGTGAATTTAAACTTTCGCAGTACCAATGCGGTCCAGCAGCGTTTGCGCCATCATGGCCGGAGACTTGGCCACGGCGATGCCCGCGGCTTCCAGCGCTTTGATCTTGTCTGCCGCGGTGCCCTGGCCGCCGGAGATGATCGCGCCTGCGTGCCCCATGCGGCGTCCGGGGGGCGCGGTCTGTCCAGCGATAAACGAGACCACGGGTTTCTTCACATGCTGTTTGACGTATGCAGCCGCAGTCTCTTCCGCATTGCCGCCAATTTCACCGATCATGATGATGGCGTGCGTTTCCGGGTCTTCATTGAACAGTTTGAGCGCGTCGACAAAGTTTGTGCCGATGATGGGATCGCCGCCGATGCCGATTGCCGTCGATTGGCCAATGCCTCGCTGCGTTAACTGGAACACTGCTTCGTAAGTCAGGGTGCCCGAACGCGAAACAATGCCCACGTTTCCTTCTTTATGGATGTGGCCGGGCATAATGCCGACCTTGGCTTTGCCGGGCGAGATGATGCCGGGGCAATTCGGCCCAATCAGCCGCGACTTCCCTTTGATCTTCAGGTACTCGTAGGCGCGAACCATGTCCAGCACGGGAATGCCCTCAGTGATGCAGATGATCAGCGGAACCTCAGCGTCAATGGCTTCCATGAGCGCGTCAGCGGCGAACTGCGGCGGGACAAAAATCATGGTCACGTTGGCGCCGGTTTTGTCTTTGGCTTCCGCTACGGTATTGAAGATAGGCCAGCCTTCATGGGTGCCGCCCTTGCCTGGCGTTACGCCTCCAACAACGTTGGTGCCGTACGCCGCACAGGTCTTGGCGTGGAACGTGCCTTCACGTCCGGTAATTCCCTGGATCATCAGCCGCGTGGATTTATCTACTAGGATTGCCATGTAGTTTCTTCTTATACCCCATCATCAGTGCGATTCGTCATCCTGAGGGCTGAGAGCGAACAAGCGTTTTCATCAGCTTGTGAGCCGGCCTGAAGGACCTTGTGCTTGCTCAGGAAATGCAAGGTCCCTCGTTCCTGTTCGGACACTTAAGAAAGCGCGCCCTCATTGACGGAACTCGGGATGACGTTTTGTCGAATTCCAACTGTACATATTGTTTCCACCGATCTCTATTTTCTCGCGGCCGCAACCACCATCTCTGCGGCATCTTTCATCGTCTGCGCCACTTGGAAGTTGAGTCCGGAGTTCTGAAGAATTTCGCGGCCTTTTTCCACGTTCGTGCCTTCCAATCGGAGCACGAGTGGCAGCTTCAGGTTCAATTCTTTTGCGGCAGCTACGACGCCGCTGGCGAGTACATCGCACCGCAAGATTCCGCCGAAGATATTGATGAACACGCCCTTTACGCTTTCGTCGCTGATCAGAATCTTGAATGCGTTTTTCACC